>CANJKY010000124.1 GCA_947474875.1 Gemmataceae bacterium | reverse complement strand
GGCACGCCCGCCGTGAAGGCGAAGGTGACGATCCGGTTCCCGAACTGCCCGCTCGGCACGGTGGTTCCGTTCGAGGGTGAGGTGCCGGTAGAGCCTGGAAAATAAGGACTTTCATTGCGAATCCCGGCGGGGTATCCTGGGCGGCACCCTCCTCATCGGATGCCGCCGATGTTCCGATTCCTCGCCGCCCTACTTTTGGCTGCATCCCCGGTTCTGGCCGCCCCGCCGAAGCCGAACGTGCTGCTCATCCTGGCCGACGACATGGGGTTCTCCGACCTGGGATGCTACGGCGGGGAGATCGAGACCCCGAACCTGGACCTGTTGGCAGCCAACGGGTTACGATTCACCCAGTTCTACAACACCGCCCGCTGCTGGCCGACCCGCGGGGCCATCCTGACCGGGTACTATGCCCAGCAGATTCGCCGCGACACCGTACCGGGGGTGAAGAGCGGGAACGGCGGTGTCCGCCCGGCGTGGGCGAAACTGCTGCCGGAACTGCTTGCTTCGCAAGGGTATCGGTCGTACCACTCGGGCAAGTGGCACATCGACGGGTTGCCGCTGAAGAACGGGTTCGCCCACTCGTACAGCCTGAACGACCACGACCGGCACTTCGCTCCGAAGCAGCACACGCACGACGATAAACCGTTGCCAGCCGTCGACTTAAAGAGCGGGTACTACTCTTCCACCGCCATCGCCGACTACGCCATCGAGCAACTGACCGGGCACTTCAAGGAGCACACCGACGCCCCGTTCTTCAGCTTCGTGGCGTTCACCGCCCCGCACTTCCCGGTGCAGGCGCCGGCCGAGGATGTGGCGAAGTACAAGAAGAAGTACCTGGCCGGGTGGGACGACCTGCGGGAGCAGCGGTGGAAACGCATGGCGGACTTGAAGTTAGGCGGCACGCTCCCGCCGATCGAGCGGGACATCGGCCCCCCGTATGCCCGGCCGGACGACATCAAGAAGCTCGGGCCGAACGAGCTCAACCGCCCGCTGGTGTGGAAAGACCTGACCGCCGAACAGAAGGCGTTCCAGGCGGACAAGATGGCCGTCCACGCGGCGATGGTGGACCGCATGGACCGCGAGATCGGTCGCATCCTGGACGCTCTGCGGAAGGCGAACAGGCTGGAAAACACGCTCATTTTGTTCCTGTCGGACAACGGGGCGAGTGCTGAAATCATGGTTCGGGGTGACGGGCACGACCCGACCGCCGAGTGCGGCACCGGGGCCACGTTCCTGAGCATCGGGCCGGGGTGGAGCAGCCTGTGCAACACCCCGTTCCGCCGGCACAAGACGTGGGTGCATGAAGGCGGTATTCACACCCCGCTCGTCGCCTACTGGCCGAAGGGGATCGCGGCGAAAGGCGAGCTGCGGCACACGCCAGGGCATGTCATCGACTTCGTGCCGACGGTGCTGGAACTGGCGACCGGGCAAATGGTTACGCGGCCGGACGCGCCCGAATTCCCCGGCCGCAGCCTGGTGCCGGCGCTGGCGAAGGACGTGGAGGTGAAGCGGGAGTCGCTGTGGTGGCAGCACGAGGGCAACCGGGCGCTGCGGGTGGGCGACTGGAAGATCGTGGCGGCCGGAAAGGCTGCACCGTGGGAGCTTTACGACCTGAAAACCGACCCGACGGAGGGGAAAAACCTGGCCGCCGAGCGGCCGGACAAGGTGAAAGAGTTGGCGGCGATGTGGCAGAAGCAGACGGACGAGTACGTGGCGACGGCGAAGAAGTAACATGAATCCGCTGGAGACTTTACGACCACGCCGCAAGCGACTTCACTCCTCCTCGGCCTCGATCCCGGGGTCGGACTCCTCGGTCGATTTCAGTTCCGGGATGGCGTCCTTCAGGATTTCGTGGATCACCCGCATGTAGATCGGCCGCACCATCACCTCGCCCGCGCCGGCGGCCATCGCCTCTTCCACGAACGCCTCCTGGTCCTTATTCAGGATGAGGATGGCGGTGCAGTCGAGTTGCATCACCTCCGCCTCCTTCAGCACCCGCTTGTACGCCCACAGCCCGTCCTTGCCGGCGTCCCCGGCATCGATCACCAGGGCGTGGTACGGCACCGTCTGATACCGCTTCACCGCCTGCTCCGGGTCGATGGACATGAGCACCCGCAGGCCGATGCTCTTCAGGTAGTCGCGCAACCTGTCCTGGAGCTTCGGGTTGGGTTCGACCACGAACACCGTCGGCGGGCCGTCCGCCCGCCGGCTCTTCGGCTGGCCGGCCTTCCCTTTCAGTTCCGCCCGCACCGCCTTGATCGCCTCCAGGAATGCGGCCGGCGTCTGGTACCGCTGGGCCGGCTCCAGGGCCATCGCCTTGGCCAGCAGCCGGGTCACCTGGCCGGGGATGTGGTGGGCGGCGGCCATCCGCTCGAGGGCCGGCTCCACCTCCTCGAACCGCCGCCGGCTCATCCGCGTCTGCGCGTTCTTGGTGTGCGGCAGCACCGGCTGGCCGGTGATCATCTCGAACAGCACGTGCCCGAGGAAGTAGATGTCCGAGCGGATGTCCCCGGACTTCACCTGGGTGGCCCGCTCCAGCCCGGCGTAGTCCACCGTCCGCTCGGCCTGCTCGTCCTTGTCCTCCTTGCGGCCGACGATCATCGTCTCCGGCCCGGTGCTCACCTCGGCCAGCCCGAAGTCCACCAGCTTGGCCACCTTGTCCGTGCCGAGCAGGATGTTCGACGGCTTGATGTCCCGGTGGGTCAGCCCGCGGCCGTACGCGTACACCAGCCCGGTCACCGCCTCCTCCATGATCCGCAGCGACTCGTCCAGTTCGATCTTCTTGCGGCTCTGCAGGATGTCGCGGATGTTCCCGCCCTCGACGAACTCCATGACGATGAAGTGCGCGCCGGTCTGCTGGTCCTTGCTGACGGCCAGGATGCGGACGATGTTCGGGTGGTCCAGGGTCATCCCCAGCCGCCCCTCTCGCTCGAACGACTCGATCCGCTTGGGGGTGTCCAGCCAGCGGCGGCGGAGCACCTTCACCGCCACCACCTGCCCGGTGCGGGGGTCGTCCCCGCGGTACACCCGGCCGAAGCTGCCGGACGCGATCTTGTACAGCACCCGGTACCCGCCCAGGAAGTACCCGTCCGTCTCGCCCTTCAGCAGTTTGTTGGACTGGAGCGGGGTGAGCAGGCCCTTCCGCTCCAGCAGGCGGGTGAACTCGGCCGCTGGCGCCTTGTTGTCATCCAGCTCGTACAGCAGTTCGCGGGACAGGCTCTCGGCAATCAGCCCACACCGGACGGCGAGTTGGGCGGCGTCGGCGGCGTCGGCGGGTACGCTCATTGGCGGCGGCTGGCTGGGGTGGACGGGCGGCGACGGCGTCAAGCATACCGAATCGGTCGGCACGCTCAACCGATTCTAGCTCATCGGTCTACAGGTCGGCGCGAGTTGCGATCCGGATGGGCCGGGTTCGCCAAATCCGCTCCTACCACGCTTAATATATTCCGATATGGGAATATAATCCCGACATGGCCCGCTCCCCCACCACCGCCGACCCATTCAACGCAGTGGCCGAACCGCGGCGGCGACAGATCCTCGACCTGCTCGCCGCCGGCGAACGGTCGGTGAACGATCTGGCCAAACACCTCAATCTGAAGCAGCCGCAGGTGTCCAAGCACCTGAAAGTGCTGAAGGCGGTCGGGCTGGTGAACGTGCGGGGGGCCGGGCAGCGGCGGCTGTACACCATGAACGGCGACAAGCTGAAGCCGATCCACGACTGGGTGAAGCGGTTCGAGCGGATGTGGGCCGAGCGGCTCGACCGCCTCGACGAGTACCTCCAAGAACTTCAGGCGCAGGAGAAAGCGGATGAGCAACCCGAGTAACCCGGCGACCGACGCCGACCGCACCATCGTCATCACGCGGACGTTCGCCGCCCCGCGAGAGCTGGTGTGGAAGGTGTGGACCGACCCGAAGCACGTGGAGAAGTGGTGGGGACCTCGGGGGTTCAGCACCACCGTGAGGTTGCTCGACCTGCGGCCGGGCGGGAAGTCGGACTACGTGATGAAGGGGGCGGACGGGGCCGAGTACCCGGTGGGCGGCACGTTCCGCGAGGTGGTGCCGTTCGAGCGGATCGTGAGCACCGACGAATTCCTGGAGGGGTTCGAGGTGCCGGGAGTGGATTTACCCCGGGGGATCGTCGCCACCATCGAGTTCGCCGACGACGGGCCGAACCGGACGAGGCTGACCATCACCCTCACCCACCCGACGCAGGAGGACAAGGCAAAGCACGAGGCGATGGGCGTGGTCGGCGGGTGGCTGTCCAGCCTGGACTGCCTGGACGAGTACGCCGGTCACCTGGCCGCCGCCACCGGCGAGGCGATGTCGCCGGCCATCTTCGTCAACCTGCCGGTGAAAGACCTGAAGCGGTCGATCGCCTTCTACACCACCCTCGGCGCGCGGCCGAACCCGCAGTTCAGCGACGACACCGCCGCCTACCTGGCGCTCACCCCGGCGGTGGTGGTGATGGCGCTAACCGAGGCCAAGTTCCAGTCGTTCACCACCAAGGCGATCGCCGACGCGACCAAGACGGCCCAGATGGAGCTGACCCTGCCGCGGCCGAGTCGGGCGGACGTGGACGGCACGGTGCGGGCGGCGGTCGCCGCCGGCGGCACGGCCCACGGCGAGCCGACGGACTACGGGTTCATGTACCAGCACGGGTTCTCCGACCCGGACGGGCATACGTGGGGGCTGATCCACATGAGCGGGATGCCGCAGTAACTGGCGAACCGCGGGCGTCAGCCCGCGGATGGTTCCGACACCCGCGGTTCACCCCAACCGGAATCCCTCCATGACCACCGCGACGAAACCGGCCACCGTCGTCACCCTGCCGTCGGACCGGGAGATCCGCATCACCCGCACGTTCGCCGCCCCGCGGCGGCTGGTGTTCGAGGCGTGTACCAAGCCCGAACACCTCCGCCGCTGGTGGGGACCGCGGGACACCACCATCACCCACTGCGAGACGGACTTCCGCGTCGGCGGGAAGTGGCGGTTCGTGCTGCAAGGGCCAGACGGGACGGAACACCCGTTCTGCGGCGAGTATCGGGAGATCGACCCGCCCGGCCGGTTCGTGCAGACGTTCGTGTACGACGTGCCGATCATCCGCGACCACCCGGCGGTCGAGGCGGCCACGTTCGACGAACGCGACGGCCGCACGACGCTGACGATCACCATCCTGCACGGGTCGAAGGAGGCCCGCGACGGGCACCTGCAATCCGGCATGGAGCCGGGCATCGTCGAGTCGCACGACCGGTTGGAGGAACTGCTAGGGATGCTGGAATAGTGGCCGATCAGTGAGTCAAGGCCTTGTTCCCAGAATCGGCAAATTTTTTTGAGTCAGTGTCGGAAAACGCCTTGTCCACCCGACCGGGGGTGGATAAAGTCCTGTTGTTTAGTGTGTTGCACTGATATGTTGAATCGGTGAATTCGGCGGGGCGGCACGAAATTTCCACCTACTCGGGCTGGCGAGACACAACCGAGCGGTATTGAGTGGAAATGCTCGGCCGGTCGGTTTACCGTTTCCGATCTGTTCGCGGGGTGAGCCTGCGCCCGTGCCTACCCGTCAGCGAACAGAATAGGTCGAACCCCGATGAAATCCGTCATCTACTTGCTCGCAGCGATGACCGTTACCGTCGCCGTGATCGTCGTGGTCGATGTGCAACTGACCGTGTACCACATCCTCGCCGTCCCAGTCGTCGTGTTCGTGCTGCTCGCCGCGATCACCACTGTGGACAAGTACGTCTTCCTGAGCTACAAGCGGCGGCACGAGGCGAACGATAAGAGCAAGCCGCCAATGACCGCAGCCGAGATGAAGACGAAACTGGCCGCGCCAGAGCCGCTCGTCGCACTCTCCCGAAGTTGATCTCCCCGGCCCGACACGACCGGACCGCATAGCGGACGCCCATGCCGCCCTACCAAGTTGCCGTCATCGCCCTTATTTATATAATAATTTTACTTTTATTCATTCTTTTACTGCATTTGACACCGATCAATTTCAGGTCGATCGACCGGCATCCGGTGTTAGCTCAGTTCGTCTTGAACGTCCCCACGGACAGTAACTTCCAGGTGATTTGTCAGCAGTATTGCGAGTTGACGGACCGGGACGTGGCCCGGTTGCACAACATCTTGACCAACCCCTATGAGTTGCGGATCCAGGCCGACTACTGGTTCCGGAACGGGTGGATCGGCATGCGGCGGGGGGAGGACTTCATCGGGCTGGCCCTGCCCGCTCGGTGGCCGGCATTCTTCCTGTGGACGGCCACCGTCCACGAACTGTTTCACCTGGTTCGTCATGTGCAAGGGGTGCGGACTGGCGGACGGCAGGGGTGTACGTTCGATTGGGAGAGGCGGTATTACGTTCTCGACCCCCGACGGATGGTCGGCGGGTTCGTGGAGGAATGGATCATCTGGAGAAAAACGGCCCGTGTGGATCAGATTGGGACGGTGACCATCCTCACTGTGTTGTTGTCCTTCCCCGTCATGTACGGCATGACATTTTGGTACACCATCCAACCATATCTGGTCCGGTAGTCGGGCGGGGTGTTCTCTCCGGCGGCCGGTGTTCGAGCACCTGCGGACGACGCGCCCGTTCCGCATGATAACGTTCGCCCACCACGGCGGGACGGCCCTCGCCGGACGACAGCGGCTCGGCACGGCGGTCGTGCCGAGCTTCGACTACTTGGCGGCGGTAGCCACCGCTTGAGCGGGCTGGACGTGGCGAGCGGCCAGTGTTCACCCCGGCCCGCTCTCCGGGCCACATGTTCAGCCGGACTGGCCTCTTCCTACGCCCGCACCTTCGGGGCCAGGCGGTTGCGGCGGAACGCCTGGTTCAACTGCGGGTCCACCACGCACTCGTAGTCCTGGATCTGGGCCACCACCCCGCCGTCGGCCGGGTCGGTGAACTCCACGTCGGCGCGGGCGAAGCTGCCGTTGTCGCGGGTCACCCGCACGGCCACCCGCACCGGACCGGCCGGGAAGCTGCGGCGGAACTGGCGGTACCGGCCGGCGTAGCACGGCAGGCTGCCCGCCCCGTGCTGGGCGTAGCTCCACAGGATCATCATCTGGAACGCCGCGTCCAGCGCCAGCGGGTCGGCCACCCACGCCCCGCGGAGCGGGTTCTCCAGCCACTCGTGCGGGGCCGGGGCGGGGTACGCCGAGCCGACGAACGCCGCCTCCGCCACCCCCTCCAGCCGCTCGATACCGTGCAGGTCCGGGCCGTGGAACAGGAAGTACCGGTAGATCTCGTCCAGCGGGTGCGGGTACGGCTGCACCGCCGGCGGCGGGGTGGGGGCGGGCGGCTTGGGCAAGGCGGACGCCAGCACCACCTCCCCGCGGGAGTGGATCACGTCCCGCCCGTCCCGCCGCTTGCCCCGCAGCTCCACCGGCACCAGGAACTGCCCGTCCTTCTTCACCGCCCGCCCGGCCAGCGCCCGCACCGGGGCGGACCCGCCGTCCTCCACCATTACCCCGTTCGTCACCCGCACGTCGTTGAACCCGTGGAACACCAGCCCCGGGTTGCCGTGCAGGGCGGCGTGCGCCAGCCACTCCATGTGCAGGGCCAGGGGCAGCACCGCCCGCCCGTCGATCACGTGGCTGCGGAGCACCGGGTGGGTGGCCAGGTCCACCGCCCGCTCGAACACCGGGGTGAGTTCGGGCACCGGCGGGTTGGTCAGCGGCGGGCCGGCCGGCCCCGGCGAGGCCGGGACCACCCCGGACCCGGTCCGCCGCACGGCCGCCGCCGGCACCACCGCCGACCCGCCCTTGTTCCGCGGCTTGGCCAGGGCGATCACCTCCACCGCCCGCCCGGTGGCCGCCAGCTCCTGCACCAGGAACGCCCCGCCGTCGGCCAGCGGGATCAGCCCCACCCCCTCGCCCTCGAACACCCGCCGCAGGGCCGGGGTGACCATCCCGCCCTCCCACGGCCCCCAGTTGATGGCCGCCACCCGCGCGTCCGGTCGCCGCCGTGCCTCCCGCTGGGCCAGCTTGTTCAGCACCTCGTTCGCCGCCGCGTACGCCAGCTGGCCGGTCCGCCCGAACCGGGCGGTGGTGCTGCTGAACAGCACCACCGCCTTGAGCGGCTGGCCGGCCAG
>CANJKY010000123.1 GCA_947474875.1 Gemmataceae bacterium | reverse complement strand
GTGCTCGGGCAGCTTGAACATCTTGCGGAACCCGCTCAGGTCCCGAACCCGGCCGTGCGACTCGGTGCGGAACGCGATCCGCTTCAGCCGGGCCGAGTCCAGGAGCGCCCCGCCGGCGACCGCCGCACTCGCCGACAGGTCGGCCACCACCGCCCCGGCGGTGGCGTCGCCGAACAGCCGCGGGGTCTGGGCGGTGCGACCGTCGAAGTGCTTCCGCAGCAACCGCGGCAACTCGTCCTCCAGATAGCGGTGCAGGGACGCGGCGGTGACGGTGCCATCCGGGGTGAGGGCTTTCGCCCCGCGGCCGGCCAGCGCTTCGAGCAGCAGGAACGTCCACGCGCTCCCTTTCAGGGCGGCGGCGGTGTGCGACTCCTGGTCGTCCACGGTGGCGGTGAGGGCGACAGCCTTCGGCGAGTCGGCGAACAGGCGGTCGATCTCGTCGAAGTCGAGCCACGGGGACACGCCGTCCGGCCACGCCGCTTTGGGCAGCGGGCCGGCGCCCACGTCCAGCAGGAACACCACCTCCGCCGCCTTCGACGCGGTCAACTCCTTCACCAGTCCGGCCAGCGACACCCCGCTGTCGATCAGGTCGTCCGGGCTGGTGTCCCAGGCGGCGATTGCCCCGGCCCCCTTGTGGCTGAAGGCGTGGGCGTCGATCCACACCAGCAGGCGGTCGCCCTTCTTCATCGCCCGCCGCAGCTTCCGCACGCGGGACTCGATCGCCCCCTTGGTGGCGTGGTTCCCGAGCAGCGTGACGTGCCCCTTCTTCGGCCAGCCGGCGGCGGCCAGCAGGTCGGCGGCGGTGCGGGCGGCCGACTCGGCGTAGGGCACCGCCCCCAAACTGGCGTCCAGGTACGAGTCGACGGCCACGAACAGCACCCAGCGGTCGGACACGAACGCACTCCGGCGAGAGGGGAGGGGAGGAATTGTAACGTGGCAGGGGGAAGGGGTGCCACGTCGGTGGCTTTACTCCCCCCTCCCCGAAACGGAGAGGGGGGCCGGGGGGTGGGGTCGTTTTCAGAACCTCACCCGGCTCGCTCCGCTCGCCACCCTCTCCCAGGCGCCCCTTCGGGGCTGGGAGAGGGTAAACCCGGAGACCTCACCTCCACACCCACCACGCTAGCAGCACTGCCGCCAGTGCCAGCCGGTACGCCACGAACACCGCCATGCTTCGCCGCTTCAGGAACCCGAGCAGCCAGGCGATGGACAGGTAGCCGACCACCCCGCTCACCGCCGTCGCCACCGCCAGTGCGAGCATTTGGTCGCCGGACGCGAACAGCCCGGTGCCGTCGGTGCGGTACGCCTTGAACTCGTCGTACAGGTCTTTCAGCCCGGCCGCGAGGATGGTGGGCAGCGACAGCAGGAAGCTGAACCGGGCCGCCGCGGCCCGGTTCATCCCGGCGAACAGCCCGCCGCTGATGGTGGACCCACTCCGGCTCGCCCCCGGCATGAGCGCCAGCATCTGCCACACGCCCGTCCACAGGGCTTCTTTCCAGCCGATCTCGTTCTCGCCGATCTCCGGCCGCTTCCGCCGCTTGTGCCACCACTCGGCCGCCAGCATGAGCAGGGCGAACACCACCGCCACCACCGCCATCGCCGGCACGTTGTAGAACGCCGCCTTGATCTTCTTCTGGAACAGGAACCCGACCAGCCCGGCCGGGATGGTGCCGAGCACGATCAGCCACGCCAGCCGGCTGGCCGGGGAGCTGGCGAACCGGCGGGTGCGGACGTCCTGCCATACGGCCGCGAGGATGGCGGCGATGTCCCGGCGGAAGTACACGAACACGGCCACCAGCGTGCCGAGCTGTACTACCGTGGTGAACGAGTCCTTCGGGTCGGCGTGTCCGAGCCACTCGCGGGCCACCAGCAGGTGCGCGGTGCTGCTGATCGGCAGGAACTCGGTCAAACCCTGCACCACCCCGAGCAGGATCGCTTCCCACAGTGACATCTCAACTCCGAAAAAAGCGCACGCGGATGACGCGGATTTCAGCGCGGATGAAGAGGATCAGAACCAAATCCGGGATTTCATCCGTGTTCATCCGCGCCGGAGTCCGCGTCATCCGCGTGCGGTTTATTTCCACCCGGACTGTACGATAACTCCCGCCCCGGAGAGGTCACCTCATGCGACCCGCGATCCGACTCGTTCTAGTGCTGCTCGCCGCCGTCGGCGTGCCCGCCGCGGCGTTCGCCCACGCCATGAAGGTGGTGGTGGAGGTGACGGCGGACGTGGTGCGGGTGACCGTCTCCTACGACTCGGACGACGACCACGGCGGGCCGGTGTCGGTGAAGCTGCTCGACGACCAGAAGCGGGTGATCGGCGAGGCGAAGCCGGACAAGGACGGGGTGTGTACGTTCCCGCGGCCGGCGGCCGGCCGCTACCGGGTGGTGGCGGCGGACGAGTTCGGCCACCGGGCGACGCGGGAGGTGGAGGTGAAGGGCGACACCGAGACGACCGTGTCCGCCCCGCCTGACCGCTCCCGCGGGCTGATGATCGCCGTCGGCCTGGGGGTGATCGCGGTACTCACACTGGCCGGGTACTGGATAGCCGGGCGGAAGAAGGGGTAATCATGGCCCGCAAGTACCACCGCAAGCGCCGCCCGCCGAAGCGGGACCGTACCACCCCGGCGGGGGAGCACGTCCCCGTCATGCTGGCCGAGGTGTTGCGGGTACTCGATCCGCAGCCGGGGCAAACCGTGGTGGACTGCACTCTCGGGTTCGCCGGCCACTCGGGCGAACTCCTTCAGCGGGTCGGACCTACCGGGCTGCTCGTCGCCACCGACCTGGACCCGGAGAACCTGCCGCAGGCGACGGAGAAGTTGGCGGCGGTCGGGTTCCCGTTCCACGCCGTTCATTCGAACTTCGCCGGCCTGCCGGGGGTGCTGGCGGGCGTGGGGGTGACGCAGGTCGACGGCCTGCTCGCCGACCTGGGCATGTCCTCCATGCAGGTGGACGACGCCGACCGCGGGTTCTCGTTCATGCGGGACGGCCCGTTGGACATGCGGATGGACCCGACCCGCGGCCGCACCGCCGCCGAGTTGCTGAACACGCTGACCGCGGACGATCTGGCCGCCGCGTTTCGCGATCTGGGCGACGAGCCGGAGGCGGAGGCGATCGCCGCGGCGATCGTGGCGCAGCGTTCAACGAAGCCGCTGGAGCGGACACAGGAACTGCGGGAACTGATCGAACGGGCGGCGCCGGTGACGCCGCTGCTCGGCCCCGGTCACGGCCCGATCCGCAAGCAGAAGCTGCTGCCGACCACGCGGGTGTTCCAGGCCCTCCGCATCCTGGTGAACCGCGAACTGGCGAACCTGACGCAGTTGCTGCGGGTGCTGCCGGACCTGCTGAAGCCGGGCGGAACCGCGGCGATCATCAGTTTCCACAGCGGGGAGGACCGGCTGGTGAAGACGGCGTTCCGCGACGGGGTGCGTGCCGGAGTGTACTCCGAGGCGAGCGACGAGCCGATCCGCCCGAGCGAGCAGGAGAAGCTGGACAACCCGCGGGCGCGGAGCGCCAAGTTGCGGTGGGCGCGACGGGCCTCTTGAGAGTGGTAGGCACACTCCGTGTGCCGTCGTCCGAACGGCACACGGAGTGTGCCTACCACTCTCAGACCGCTATCGGGTATCATCGACGCCCGGCCGCGTCTTGTGGCCGCATTCGCGCCGGGCCTCGCGGGCCAGCCCGGCGCCTCCGACCCGCGCCCGCCGGAGGGCGTGAACGATGCTGCCTCGTTCCGTCGCCATCTCTGCGTTCGCATTCTGCACCTTCCTCTCACCCGCCCCCGCTGCCGACGACTGGCCGCAGTGGCTGGGGCCGAACCGCGACGGGGTGTGGAAGGGGGCCGCGACGCTCGACAAGTTGCCGAAGGAGTTGAAGCGGGTGTGGACGGCCAAGGTCGGCCCCGGGTACACCGGCCCGGCGGTGGCCGGCGGGAAGGTGCTGGTGATGGACCGCGTCACCGATTTCGTCCTCGGGGACGACGGCGGGCGGAAGCCGGTCAGCTCGAACGGCAAGGAGCGGGTGGTGTGCTTCGACGCGGACAAGGGCACCGAGCTGTGGGTCCACGAGTACGAGTGCGAGTACAAGAAGGTCAGCTACGGGTCCGGCCCGCGGACCACTCCGGTGATCGCCGGCGACGTGGCGTACACCCTCGGCACGATGGGCGACCTGCGGTGCCTGTCGATGAAGGACGGCAAGCCGGTGTGGAAGAAGAACTTCCTGGAGGAGTACAAGGACTTCGACATCAAGGCCCCGGCGTGGGGCTGGTCGGCCCACCTGCTGCTCGACGGGGACAAGCTCATCGCCCTGGTCGGCGGGGACAAGCACGCGGTGGTGGCGTTCGACACGAAGACCGGCGCCGAGAAGTGGGCGGCGCTGTCCACCCGCGAGATCTGCTACTGCCCGCCGATCATCGTCGAGGCCGGCGGAAAGCGGCAACTGCTGGTGTGGGTGTCGGAGTACGTGGCGTCGCTGAATCCGGAAACGGGCGAGGAATACTGGCGGCACCTGCATCCGCCACAGGGGGTGGAGGTGAACCGGCCGGGGGTGGCGATCAGCGCCTTGAAGGTGGTCGGGGACATGGTGTACCTGTCCAACTACTACCACGGGGCGCTGGCCCTGAAGCTGGCGAAGGACAAGCCGGCGGCGGACGTCGTGTGGCGGGCGAAGAACAACTTCCCGAAGAAGCCGGACACGCTGAACACCATCATGACCAGCCTGCTGCACCACGACGGGCACCTGTACGGGCTGTGCATGCAGGGGGAGATGAAGTGCCTGAAGGCGGACACGGGTGAAGTCGTGTGGACGGACGAGACGCTGCTCGGCGGCAAGCCGGCGGTGTTCGGGGCGGCGTCGTGGGTCCACAGCGGGGACAAGGTGCTGTGCCTGACCGACGCCGGCGACCTGGTGACGCTCAAGCTGTCGCCGAAGGGGTACGAGGAGACCTCCCGCACGCACCTGATCGACCCGACGCAGGGGTCGGCCGGGCGGAAGGTGACGTGGGCGCACCCGGCGTTCGCCGGCGGCCGGCTGTACGCCCGCAACGACAAGGAGCTGATCTGCGTGGAGTTGGTGAAGCAGTAGCCGGGCCGGTCGCGGGGCGGTGTACAATCCCTTCACCCGGAGGACCGCCATGCCGCTCCGCGACCACTTCCACCGCTCGAACAACCGTCGCCCGAACTGGGGCAAAGTTCACGGCATGTGGCCGGCCGTGCTGATTCAGCATTTGGTCCGCGTCCTGCCGCCGCGGTACACGGTCGGACCGCTCATCCACGTCGGCACGCCCGAGGTGGATGTGGCGGTTCACGACGCAGAGGCGGAAGCCAGCCCCGACGAGGCGCCGGGGGGGATCACGGCCACCGCCGTCTTGCCAGCCCCGACCCTCACCGCCGACACCGACCCGCCGGACGCGGATGAATTCGCCGCCCGGGTGTACGACATCGACGAGGGGGAACGGCTGGTGGCGTCCGTCGAGTTCGTCAGCCCGGCCAACAAGGATCGTCCCGAATCCCGCCGCATGTTCGTGGCCAAGTGCGCCGACTTCGTCCAACAAGGGGTGTGCGTGTCGGTGATCGATCTGGTGTCGGACAGGCGGTTCAACCTGTACGCCGACCTGCTCGACTTCCTCGGTCACTCCGACCCGAGTATGGCCGGTCCGCCGGTGCCGCACCTGTACGCCGTCACCGTCCGGAAGCGAGAGGCGTCCCCGCGGTGGCAACTGGAGACGTGGGCTCACCCGCTCGCCGTCGGCCTGCCCCTCCCGTCCATTCCGCTGTGGTGGGCCGCCTCCGAGGGCACCCTGCTCGACCTGGAAGGCACCTACGAGGAGACGTGCCGCACCGTGCGGTTGACGGACTGAAGGTCACATTTTCCCCATCCCGACCGACGCGCGGCCGCCTGCCGGGAGAGTATCCGGGTGGGACGCACGAGGGATCTCATGGCCACGGCCGCCGTCCGCGGGGTGCTCGCCGCCATCCGCCGCTCCGACGCCGACCTGCTCCGCCGGTTCGCCGCCGGGCGGGACGACGCCGCGTTCGCCGAACTGGTCCGCCGGCATGGGCCGCTGGTGCTCGGCGTGTGCCGGCGGGTGGTGGCCGACCGCCACCTGGCCGACGACGCCTTCCAGGCGGCGTTCGTGGTGCTGGCCCGGAAGGCCGGCGGGCTGGACGCCGGCCGGCCACTCGGCCCGTGGCTGTACGGGGTCGCGTTCCGGGTGGCGCTGAGGGCACGCCTCATGATCGGCCGACGGCGGAAGCGGGAGACCCTGACGGCCCAGGTTCCGGATCGCCCCGACGAGCCCACCTCTTCGATAGGTGGCACAGGTCTCCAGACCTGTGGGAGCGACCTGTCCGCCATCGTGGACGAGGAGATCGCCCGGCTGTCGGCGGTGTGCCGGGAGGCGGTGGTGCTGTGCGAGATGCAGGGGCTGAGCCGGAAGGAGGCGGCGGCCCGACTGGGCGTGGCCGAGGGCACGCTGAGCAGTCGGCTGGCGGCGGCGCGGAAGACGCTGGCCGGGCGGCTGAGGAAGCGGGGCGTCACCCTTGCCGGCGGGCTGCTCGGGGCCACCGCCCTCGTCCCGTCCGAACTGCTCGCGTCCACCGTCGCCGTGTCCACCGGGAAAGCAGAACTCACCCCGCACCTCACGACCCTGATCCACGGAGCCACGCACATGGGCCTGCTGAGCAAGCTGAAGTTGGCGGCGGTGGCGACGGCCGTGTTCCTGCTGTCCGCCGGCGGGTTCGGGGTGTGGCCGGGGAGCGAGTCGGCCGCCGCCCCGGTGCCGAAGGAGAAGGACGACACCCGCAAGCGGAACGCCCCGGTGCCGAAGCCCCCGCCGCCGGAGGGGGTGATCCTGGCGACGAAGGTGCTGCCGCCCAACAAGGACGAACTGGTCGAAGTCCTGGGTACGGACGGGAACACCCGCGGACACCTGCCGGTCGGCGACCTCGGGAACGTGCAGCGGGCGCGGGTGTCACCGGACGGCAAGCGGCTGGCGTTCGTCCGGTTCATCCCGCTCAGCGGGAACCAGCGTGGCCAGTACCACTACCCGCAAGACGTGTACGTGGTCGATCTGCCGCTGACGGAGCCGCCGAAGGAGGCGACGTTCCAGGGGGTGCTCGACCCGCACGTCGCCTGGGCACCGGACGGCAAAACCCTGTTCGTGTCGAGCATCCCGGACGGCACCGACGTGTCGCAGGCGGGGATGGCCGGCAAACGGCTCCCGCGGAAGACTCTGAGGTACGACGCGGCCGCCAAGAAGCTGACGGAACTCGTACTGCCGGAGGGGCACGAGGTACACGACGTGTCGCCGGACGGGAAGACGCTGCTCACCCGCATCAAGGTGTGGAACGGCGGGTTCGGCAAGACCGCGTACTCGTCATTCCTGGTGCCGCTGGACACGCTCAAGCCGATAGCACTCGGCGACGAGGGGGACGGGTTCGAGATCGCCCGGTTCTCGCCCGACGGCAGGCGGGTGGTCGGCACCCGGACGACTCTGTCGCAGTCGCAGGAGCCGGGGGTGTTCCTGGCCGACGCGGCGACCGGCCGGGTGGAGAAGGTGCCGGTGGCGAAGGAGGTGGCGGGCGGGCTGGTGAACGGGTGCGTGGCGTGGGCACCCGACGGCAAGCGGCTGGCGGTGCTGTGGGAGGGGCCGGCGAACGCTGGTCAGCCGGCGGGCGGCGGTCTCCCCAGTAAGCAGCTCGTCGTCATGGACACGGACGGGAAGAACGACACGACGATCCGCACGTTCGCGCCGAACGAGAGCGCCATATACATCGAGTGGGCCGACCCGAAGCTGGCCGACGCGAACAAACCCGCCGCGCCGAAGAAGTGATCCTCAACCCGGCGCTGCCGGGCTTTCATCAGAGTCGTCATCGTCGCCGGGATCTGCCAGGACTGTGCCAGCTTGCGATGAAGAAGGGAATAGTGGCCGGATGTGTTGCCGCACTTCCGCGGCGAACGCCGCGAAACTCGGGCAGGTGGTGGCAGCGGTGGCGAGGTCGAGATGCTCCGCCATCAAGCTCTTCTCGGCCAAGTTCGGGTGTCGGTTGTTGGGGTGACACGCGGCGAGTGCGGTCTTGGGGTTGTTGGCGCGGTTCGCTTGCG
>CANJKY010000122.1 GCA_947474875.1 Gemmataceae bacterium | reverse complement strand
CAGAGTGTCGATCAGCACCTGGAGCCCTTCGCGGAACGACCACATCCGCTGCGGGGTCGGTTTCTCCCCGCGGGCCGCGGCCGTCTTCCGCCGCTCCTTCGCCGCCCGCAGGAACCCGCGGATCACGCTGCCGCATTCGGCCTCGAACTTTGGCAGCCGAGGGAACGCCGCCCGCACGCTCAGCCGCTCCGGGTCGCCGGCGTGGATGCCCGTCACGAGGGCGTCGACGAACGTGTCCGCCGCTTCCTTCCCGAACCGCCGGCGGGCGAACGCCGCCACCGATTCGTCTTCGCGCAGGTTCCCCGGCCGGCGGCGGAACGGCTCGACCAGCATCGCCAGCCGCCCGCGAACGGACAGCACCGGCGTGCGGAGCAGGCCGACCGGGTCGCCGGGCAGCCGGTGCAGTTTGCCGTTCAGGAACAGGAAGCGGTTCTTGCGGGAGCCTTCGGACGCGGCGATCAGCCGGTCGCCCAGCCCCAGATCGCGGCACAACTGCAGGGTGTGCGGCTTGGCGTCGAAGATGCCGTTCGGCCCCCGCTCGACGGTGAACCCGTCGAGGTGCTCAGTGCCGATGTTCCCGCCCACGCGGTCGCGGGCTTCGAGCAGGGTGAGGTCGGCGGTCGGCAGGTGGTGGCGGAGGCGGAACGCGGCGGCCAGCCCGCTCAGCCCGCCGCCGACGACAACGATTCGTGGCATGGGGGAATGCTCGCTCACCCGCCGGACGCCCGGTGCTCCTTGAGGACGCGGACCAGGTACTGGCCGTACTCGGTCTTCTCGCACCCGGCCACGAGCGCGGCGAACTGGTCGATGTTGATGAACCGCTTCAGCAGCGCGATCTCCTCGATGCACGCGATCTTCAGCCCCTGCCGCTCCTCCAGCGTCTGCACGAACTGCGACGACGACAGCAGCGAGTCGAACGTGCCGGCGTCGAGCCACGCCACCCCGCGGCCGAGCGGGCTGACGGTGAGCGTCCCCTCCCGCAGGTAGTGCAGGTTGACGTCCGTGATCTCCAGCTCGCCGCGGGCGGACGGCTTCAGCCCCTTGGCGATCTCGACCACCCGGCCGTCGTAGAAGTAAAGCCCGGTGACGGCCCAGTTCGACCGCGGCTTCGCCGGCTTCTCCTCCAGGCTCACCGCCCGGAACTGGCGGTCGAACTCCACCACCCCGAACCGCTCCGGGTCGTTGACGTGGTACGCGAACACCCGCGCCCCGCGGGTCAGAGAGGCCGAGTCCACCAGCAGGGGCATCAGGTCGTGGCCGAAGAAGATGTTGTCGCCGAGCACCAGGCAGACCGGGTCTGTGCCGACGAACTCGGCGCCGAGGACGAACGCCTGGGCGATGCCGCCGGGGTTCGGCTGCACCTTGTACCGGAGCCGCATCCCGAGTTGCTCCCCGTCCCCGAGCAACTCCTCAATGCGGGGGGTGTCGCGGGGCGTGCTGATGACCAGCACGTCCCGGATGCCGGCCAACATGAGCACGGACAACGGGTAGTAGATGACCGGCTTGTCGTACACCGGCAAGAGTTGCTTGCTCACCGACCGGGTGAGGGGGTACAGCCGGCTGCCGCTGCCGCCGGCCAGGAGGATCGCCTTCATCGTCGGCTCCGTGTGCGTCGCGCCGTTCGCCTAACGGTTCCCGTACTGCTTCTCGTAGTACGCCAGGTAGTCCTTGTTCTTGATCGCCGCGACCCACGCGGCGTTCGCCTTGTACCAGTCGATCGTGTCCACCAGCCCGGTCTCGAACGACACCTGCGGTTGCCAGCCCAGTTCGCGCTCGGCTTTCGCGCAGTCGATGGCGTACCGGCGGTCGTGGCCGGGCCGATCGGCCACGTACTTGATGAGCGTCTTCGGCTTGCCGAGCAGTTCCAGCAGCAGGTGCGTCAGGTGCAGGTTCGCCTTCTCACACTTCCCGCCGAAGTTGTACACCTCCCCGCTCGTCCCCTTCCGCCACGCCGCTTCCACGCCCTTGCAGTGGTCGAGCACGTGAATCCAGTCCCGCACCTGCATGCCGTCGCCGTACACCGGCACCTGCTGGTCCGCCAGCAGGTTCGACACGAACAGCGGGATCAGCTTCTCCGGGAACTGGTACGGGCCGTAGTTGTTGCTGCATCGGGTGATGACGGCGTGCAGGCCGAACGTGTGCTGGTACGCCTGCACCAGCAGGTCGGCCGCCGCCTTGCTCGCCGAGTACGGGCTGTTCGGGTGCAGCGGCGTGTCTTCGGTGAACAGGCCGGTGTCGCCTAGGCTGCCGTACACCTCGTCGGTGCTCACCTGCACGTACTTCGCCACCTTGAACTCGCGGGCGGCGTCGAGCAGCACCTGGGTGCCGATCACGTTCGTCTTCAGGAATGGCCCGCTGTCCTGGATGCTACGGTCGACGTGGCTCTCGGCGGCGAAGTGGATCACGTCGGTCACGCCGCGGCCCATCGCCGCCCGCACCTGCTCGCGGTCGGTCACGTCCCCGCGGACGAACGTGTACCGCGGGTGCTTCTCCACGTCCGTCAGGTTCGTCAGGTTGCCGGCGTAGGTGAGAGCGTCGAAGTTGATGATCTGCGTGGCCGGGTCGGTCGCCAGCAGGTGGCGGACGAAGTTGCTCCCGATGAACCCGCACCCGCCCGTGACCAGCAGCGTCGGCATACAGAATCCCTGGAACGCGGGCGTGACCGGAACCGTCCGTCACACCCGCGCCCCAGTAACATAGGACATTCAAACCGCTTCGGCTTCGATCACGCTAGCCGGGGATTGGGTCGGCACGATCCGCGTCAGGCGGAACCCGGCGTCGGCCACCAGCTTGGCGTACTCGGCCTCGGTCCGCTCCTTCCCGCTGGCGATGATCAGCATCTCCAGGTCGAGGATTTTGCCGGGGTGCGGCACGTCGCCCGGCGGGATGACCAGTTCCACCAGCAGCAGCTTCGTGCCCGGGTTCGCCACCTTGCGGATGTTGCGGAGGATCTTGCCGCTGTCTTCGTCGTTCCAGTCGTGGATGATGTGCTTCAGGATGTACGCGTCCCCGCCGGCCGGAATCTCCTTGAAGAAGTCCCCGCCGCCGGCCTTGCACCGGTCGGCCACGCCCATTTCGGCCAGCCGGGCCGGGGCGCCGGCGGCGACGTGCGGGGCGTCGAACACCAGCCCGCGGAGGGTCGGCGTCTTCTTCAGGATGGTGCCGAGCAGGTGGCCGTGCCCGCCGCCCACATCGACGAGCGTGCCGAACCCGCTGAAGTCGTAGGCGGCCACCACCGCGTCCGCCTCGGCGGCGCTGAACCCGGTCATCCCCTCGTCGAACGCCGCCTGCTCGGCCGGGTGCTTGGCCAGGTAGGCGAAGCAGCCCTCGCCGAACACCTCGTTGAACGCCGTGCGGCCGGTCCGCACGCTCGTCTCGGCCGCCTCCCACGCCCGCCAGCTCCACATCGCCCCGCAGTAGTCGGCCACCCCCCTCATCGAGCCTTTCACGCCCGTGCGGAGCAGTTCGCCGACCGGGGTGAGCGCGAACCGGCCGGCGTCATCCGACTGGAACACGCCGACCGCCGCCAGCGCCCGCAGCAGCCGGTACAGGCTGGGGGCGTGGGTGTTCGTCTCGGCGGCGAGGTCGGCGGCGGTCTTCGGCCCGGCGGCCAGCTTGTCGGCCAGCCGCAGCTTGGCGGCGACGGACACGGCCATCGACACCCACTTGCCGAAGATGAGCTGGACGAGGTGCTGGTCGGGCGGCGGGGCGGGGGGCATGTCCGGCATGGCGAACCTTTCGGGTGTGAAAACGAATACGTCCGGGCCGACAGCGACCCGGACGTACATACTACGAGCGACACCCGCGAACGGATTGCAAGCTCGTCACGCCCCGCCGGCCGGGTGGGTGGCCCGCTTCGGCACGCCGGCCGGGTGCAGGTCGTCCAGCACGTCGCCCAGAATCCGCAGGCAGGCCCGCACCTGCTCGGCGGTCACACACAGGGCCGGGCAGAACCGTAGCGACGCCTCCCCGCACCCGAGCAGCAGCAGCCCGCGACGGAAGCAGCCGTCGATCACCTGTTCCCGCACGCCGGCGTTCGCAACGTCGGCGGCGGTCATCAGCCCCAGCCCGCGGACGTTCGCCAGGTGCGGCAGTTCCCGCAGCCCGGCCCGCAGTTGTTCGCCCCGCTCAGCCGCGTTCGCCGTGTACCCGCCTTCGAGCAGGTCCAGCGTGGCCAGCGCCGCCCGGCACGCCACCGGGTTGCCGCCGAACGTGCTGGCGTGGCTGCCCGGCGGCCAGTCCATCACGTCCGCCTTGGCGATGATCGCCCCGAGCGGCAACCCCGAAGCGATTCCCTTCGCCGTGCAGATGATGTCCGGCTCGACCCCGTAGTGCTCGACCGCGAACAGCTTGCCGGTGCGGCCCATGCCGCTCTGGATTTCGTCCACCACCAGCAGGATGCCGTGCTTGTCGCATAGTTCCCGCAGGGCCGGCAGGCAGCCACGGGGCAGCGGGTGGTAGCCGCCCTCGCCCTGGATCGGCTCGACGAAGATGGCGGCCACCTCCTCCGGCGGGGCGACCCGGCGGAACAGCGTGTCCTCGATGTCGCGGATCAGGCCGCACCCGCCCTCGCACCCGCCCGCCGGGCACGCCTTCGGGAAATTCACGTGATGCACGTCCGGCACCAGCGGGGAGAACCCGCGGCGGTGGACCAGCTTCGACCCGCTCAGCGACATGGCCCCGTAGGTGCGGCCGTGAAACGCGCCGAAGAACGCCACCACCCGGCTCCGCTCGCTGTGCCAGCGGGCCAGCTTGAGCGCCGCCTCCACCGCCTCCGCCCCGCTGTTGCAGAAGAACACCTTCTTGTCGCTCGGGCCGGGGGCGGTGCGGGCCAGCCGCTCGGCCAGCTCGATCTGCGGGCGGTAGTAGAAGTCCGTCCCGCTCATGTGGATGAGCTTGGCCGCCTGATCCTGGATGGCCGACACCACCTGCGGGTGGCAGTGCCCGGTGTTCGTGACCGCGATGCCGGCGGTGAAGTCGAGGAACCGGTTGCCGTCCACGTCCACGATCACGCACCCGCTGCCGTGCTCCACCACCAGCGGGTACACGCGGGTGTACGACCCGGACACGTACACGGTGTCGCGGGCGAGCAACTCGGCCGCCTTCGGCCCCGGCAGCGGGGTGGTGACGTGCGGCACCGGCAGGTGGTCGAACGCAAACATGGGAGAGGCCCTCGTCAGGTTTCCAGAGGGCACGCGGATGACGCAGATTTCAGCGCGGATGAACACGGATCAGAAATCAGGGCTTGTTTTGATCCGTGTTCATCCGCGCTGAAATCTGCGTCATCCGCGTGCCGATTTATTGTTCACACTTCCGCGGTCAGCCCCTGAGCCATCTTGATCTCGGTGCCGTGGTTGACCGTCCACGCCACCCGGTGCGTGACCGTGTCGGCGAGCGCGGCGGCGCTCGGGTGGCCGTTCCCGCTCCGCTTCACCCCGCCGAACGGCAAGTGTACCTCCGCCCCGATGCACGGCAGGTTGGCGTACCCCATGCCGAACTCGCACTCGTCGCGGAAGTACCGCTGTTTGCGGTAACTCTCCGAGATCACCGCCATGCTGAGGCCGTACTCAGTGTCGTTGGCGATCCGCACCGCCTCCTCGTCCGTGTGGAACGAGACGAGCGCGACGTGCGGGCCAAACACCTCCTCGCGGATCACCCGCAGCCCGGGTTTGGCCTCGGTGCGGTACACGAACGGCGGCAGGTAGCACCCCCGCCCGCCGGTGGCGGGTTCGGCGTCCAGCAGCACCTGCACCCCCTCTTGCCGGGCCAGCCGGTTGTAACTGTCCACCTTCTTCCGGTGTTCCTCGTGGATGAGCGGGCCGGCGAAGTTGGCCGGGTCGAGCGGGTCGCCGAACTTCAGCCGCTTCGCCACCTCCACGAACCGGGCCGCGTACTTGTCGATGAGCGACTCGTGGACGAGGATGCGGCTCGCCGACACGCACCGCTGGCCCGTCGTCTTGAACCCGCTCAGGATGCCGGCCGTCACGGCCAGATCGAACCGGGCGTCGTCGCACACGATGACCGCATTCTTCCCGCCCATCTCGGCGGCCACGATGCGGTCCGGGAAGTCGGCCGATACCTGCTGAATCCGCTTGCCCACGTCGTAGCTGCCGGTGAACAGCACCACGTTCACCCCGCGGTTCTTCACGAGGGCTTCGCCGGCCACCGCGTCCCCGTGGACGAGGTTGATCGTCCCCTTGGGGAACCCGGCCTCGACGAACAGTTCCACCAGCCGCTGCCCGACCGCCGGCGTGTCCTCGCTCGGCTTGAACACCGTCGTGTTCCCCTCCAGCAGGCTCGGCCCGAGCATCCACAGGGGCACGGCGAACGGGAAGTTCCACGGGGTGATGACCGCCGCCACCCCCCACGGCTTCCGCAGCACGAACGCGTCCTTCTCCGGAATCTCCGACGCGATGATGTCGCCGACCGGCATCCGCCCGGTGCCGAACACGTACTGCACCATGTGCAGCCCTTCCACCACCTCCGCCCGGCACTCGGTGATGTTCTTGCCACACTCGCGGGCCATCAGCCTCGCCAGCGCGTCCGTCTCCCGCTCGATCAGCCTGGCGAGGCGGTCGAAGCAGTCGGCCCGGTGGATGCGGGACGTCCGCCGCCACGCCGGGAACACCGCCCGGGCCGCCTCCACCGCCTGGTTCGCTTCCGCGGCGGTGCTACCAGGAAAGTGGCCGACGGCCTCGTCAAGGTTCGCCGGGTTGGTGCTGGGGAAGTCGCTCCGCGGGGCCGACCACTCCCCGCCGACGTAGTTCCGACCGACGACCGGTTGCATGGCCGCTCCTCCGACGCGTGGGGCCAGATGTGTGCAACCATTCTACCCGGCGGGTCGGTCACTTCGGGTGCCGCAGCGCCCGGCCGCCCATCGCCTCCGGCTGGTGCTGGCCGTCCGCCACCTCCGCCACCCCGTTCACGAACACCCACTTCAGCCCGGCGGCGTACTGGTGCGGCTTCTCGTAGGTGGCGGTGTCGCGGAACGCCTTCGGGTCGAACACCACCACGTCGGCGAACTGCCCCACCTTCAGGTATCCGCGGTCGGTCAGCTTGAGGATGTCGGCCGGCAGCCCGCTGCTGCTGCGAACGGCCTGCTCCAGGTTGATGATCTTGTCGTCGATCGCGTACCGGCCGATCTTCCGCGGGAAGGTGCCGTAGCTGCGGGGGTGCGGGACGGTGTCGCCGGGCGTCTGCACCCCGCCGTCGGACGCCGTCGCCACCCACGGCCGGGTCATGTACACCCGCACGTCCTCTTCGCTCATGCCGAAGTTGACGATCTGCGCCCCGCCGTTCCGCTCGATCTCCAGCACGATATCGATCGGCTCCTTCTTCTCCGCATCGGCGATGGCCGCGACCGTCTTCCCGTTCCACTTCGGGTTCGGGGCGTACCGGGCGATCTGGATCCGTTTGCCGCCGTCCCGCCCGTCCACCGCCTTCGCGATATCCGCCTTCATCTTCGGCCCGGTGGCCGGGTCATCCAGCCGGGCGACCAACTCCTTCTGCCCGCCCTCGCGGTAGCGGCTGGGCACCACCGTCGCCCGCAGCGACGTGGAACTGGCGATGTACGGGTACTGGTCGGCCGTCACCGTCTGCCCCTTCTTCCGGGCTGCCTCGATCACCTCCACCGCCCGCGTGCTCATGCCGTGCGCCGCCTTCCCGCTCGCCTTGATGTGCGAGATGTGGACCGGGCAGCCGCTCTCGGTGCCGATGCGGATGGCCTCTTCAATGGCCGTGAGCAGCCCGCTGCCCTCGTCGCGGATGTGGCTGGCGTACACCCCACCGTGCTGGTGCGCCGCCTTTGCCAGCCCGACGATCTCGGCCGTCTCCGAGTACGTGCCGGGGTTGTAGATCAGCCCGGTGCTCAGCCCCCACGCCCCGTCCGCCATCGCCTTGTCTACCAACCCCTCCATCTTCTTCTGTTCGCTCTCCGACGGCTTGCGGTTCTCGTTCTTCATCACCTGCTCGCGGATGCTGTTGTGCGTGGCGAGGTGAATCACGTTCGTGCCGACCCCCTGCTTGTCGAGCTTGGCAAAGTACGCCGCCACGTCCACCGGCCCGCTCCCGCAGTTACCCGTCACCACCGTCGTGCAGCCCTGCATGACGTAGTTCTTGTTCGCCTTCGTCTTGTCGTTCTGCACCCCGCT
>CANJKY010000121.1 GCA_947474875.1 Gemmataceae bacterium | reverse complement strand
GGCGTGCGCGTGGGTGTGGTCCGGGGTGCAGACGGCGACAGCGTCGAGGGATTTGCCCAGCTTGTCGAACAGCTTGCGGTAGTCGGTGTGGAACTCGGCGGTGGGGAATTTATCGCGGGCCTTCTTCACGTCGTCGCGGGCCGGGTCCACGTCGCACAGGGCGACCACCACCTCCCCGCCGATGCCGCCCAGGCTGAACCCGCCCTGCCCGCCGACGCCGATGAGCGCCACCTTCAGCTTGTTCTTCTCCTCCCCGCGGGCGAACGAGCGGATGAACGGCACGCCGACGACGGCAGCCGAGGAGGTGGCGAGGAAGCGACGGCGGGTGAGCATGAGGGGTCTCCGGGGAAAGTGGTTCCACGGTAACGAACGGGAAAGCGAATGCAACCGATTTCACAACAGCAGGTCGGCGGCGAACGCCCGCCAGCCGCGGGTGTGCCGGTGGTAGTCGCCTCGCAACAGATGCCGCACGGCGGGTGTGACCCGCCGCCACCGCCGCCCCTCCCGCATCCGCTGCTGGCTGCGGGCGAACGCAACCTTCCCGCGGAGCAATTCGATCGCTTCTGAGTCCACCATCCGCGATCGGAACGCTTCCAGCCGCTCGACCGCTTCGGTGAACCGCTCGGCCACCGCGGCGAAGTACGCCGCGTCCCGCTTCCCCGCCCGGCGGATTCGCTCGGATGACTCCACCGACCCGATCTGCTGTCCGGCGTGCAGGCGATAGTCGATCAGTGGGTCGGTGATGAGCCGCACCTCGGACACCGCCGCGACGATCACCGCCGCCCACGCATCGTGGACCCACCCCGGCTGGATCGGGCGGATCACGTCGAGCAACTCCCGCCGCACCGCCGCCGCCGCCCCGGTGACGACGTTGAACGGCAGCAGGTGCCGCACCCGCAGGTCGGCCGGCGGGCGGAACCCCAGAGTCTGCCACTGCCGCCGGCCGAGCGGCGTTCCGGACTCGTCGATCAACTCGCAGTCCGACGCCACCAGCCCGGCGTGCGGGTGTTGCTCGAATTCCCTCATCACCCGCTCGATCTTGTCCGGGTGCCACACGTCGTCCTGGTCGGCGAGGAAGATCACGTCGCCGGTACACAGCCCGAGGCAGGCGTCGAAGTTGGCGGTGCTGCCGAGTCGAGTTGGTTGAACGTGAACGTACACCGGGAACGGCAGGGTGGGGGCGAATTGGCGGACGAGGTCGGCAGTACCGTCGCCGGAGGCGTCGTCGCACACCACCACCTCGCCCGGCCGCCGGGTCTGGGCGGCCAGCGACTCGAGCAGCGCCGGCAGGTACTGCCGACCGCGGAACGTACACAGGGCGACGGAGGTGGTCACGGGTCACACGTCACGGGCCGCGGTCACGCCCCCGCGGGTTCGAGGTGCTCGGCCGCTTCGCGGCCCTATGCGACCGCAGCCATTTCGAGTTGCTTCAGCGCACTTTCCGGAAGGGGAGCCTTCAAGTTCCGTTCGATCTTCGACCCGATGCCACCGGCCGCATCCTGTCGCGTTCGATCCGCCACCCGGCGGCTTTCCGTATTCAATTCGTCTACCAGTTGAGCCACCCGCCGGGCGGCACCTTCACGTTTACTCGGGACCAGTCGCAGGACTGCTCGGTCGGGTCCGAACACGCTGCCGTCCACGTCGAACTCCAAACCCTCACCTCCCAACTCTTCCTCCCGCCAACTCAACCGGCACATCAAGTGCGCTGTCACGCTCGCCAACTCGTCTTCCGACGCTCCAGGAACGACACGGAAGGTCAGCTCGAGTGCCTTGGCCACCTCCGTGGGAGCGCGCACCGGGGCGGCCGTCATCGGATCAATCACTTCGGGCGAAGCGGTTAACAAGCCGACCGGAAGGGCATCCTCCTGAGCAACCGCCTGGAGCCACTTGTCCTGATCGATGGTGACGTTCATGGGATCACCCCGTTGCGTGCGAGCAAGTCATCGGCTTGGGCTTGCGTGTACTCGAAGTATACCAGACCGTATGGGGGTTGCGGTCCCACTTCCGTCATCCCCCGCCGCCGATACCAGCTCTCGGCTTGAGGAAGCGCCGACAGTTGCACCCGGCCGGCGTGTCCGGCCTCACGGCTGAGGAGAACGGCTTCCACGATGAGGGCCGTACCGACACCCCGGTATCGAATCCCGTCCGGGTGGCCGTCCACGTTCCACGGCGCAGCTTCCAGAATGGCGATTTCAACTGTGAAATCGGACGGCGTCGTGAGGCTCGGCAGCGGGGACCGCTTCAGCGCGGCCAACCCCTCGACCGAGTTGCCGACCTGAACGGCCAGAAACCGGAACGCCGTCCAGCCGATCTTTCGCACCCAGTCCCAGCTGGTGTGCTGCTTGGTCGGTGGAAGGCGTCCCCGCTCCGGTCCCCAAACGCGCTCCACATCCCCGAACGCCGAATCCGGGAAGTCACGGATGACGACACCGCCAATGGCACCGGGTGGCGTGGAGCGGCAATCGATCAACTGAACGGCACGCGGGTTCATGGGCGGATTGTACCCTCACCCCGCCACGAGCGGCAGCTTGCGGCGGCCGAGGCCCTCGGCGTCCTTCGCCTTCGGGATGCGGTGCTGGTTGTTCGCCTCCCAGTCGGCCAGTTCCACCATCAGTGCGTCCACGATCTCCTCCTCCTTCACCCGCCGCACCATCTCGCCGTTGCGGAAGATCATCCCCTGGCCGTTGCCCGCCGCGATGCCGATGTCCGCCTCCTTCGCCTCGCCGGGGCCGTTCACCACGCACCCGAGCACCGAAATCTTCACCGGCAGCTTCCGCCCCTCCAGCCGCTGCTCCAGTTCGGCGATGATTTTCTCCAGGTCGATTGCCAGCCGGCCGCACGTCGGGCAGGCGATCAGCTCCGGCCGACGCACCCGCCGCTGCGTGGCTTGCAGGATGTCGAAGCACGCGGCGATCTCCGGTACCGGGTCGCCCAGCAAACTCACGCGGATGGTGTCGCCGATGCCGTCGAGCAGGATCGGGGCCAGCCCGGCGGCGGATTTCGTCACCGCATACGGCGGCTTGCCGGCCTCGGTGATACCGATGTGCGTCGGGTAATCCGCCAGCTTGGCGTACAGCCGGTACGCCTCCACCGCCACCAGCACGTCGCTCGACTTCAGACTCACGATGATGTTGTGGTAGCCCTCCGCCTCGGCGATTTCGATGTACCGCAGGCAACTCTCCACCATCGCCGGCGGGCACGGGAACCCGTACTTCTCGTTGAACTCGCGCTCCAGGCTGCCGGCGTTCACGCCGATCCGCATGGGCAGCCCGCGGTCCTTCGCCTTCCGCACCACCTGCCGGAAGCGGTCGATGCCGCCGATGTTGCCGGGGTTGATGCGGATCTTGTCGATCGGGTGATCGAGCGCCGCCAGCGCCATCTTGTAGTCGAAGTGGATGTCGCAAATCAGCGGGATGCCGATCTGCTTCTTGATCTCGGACAGCGCGCCGGCGTCCTCCGGCTTGGGCACCGTCACCCGCACCAGTTCGCACCCGGCCTCTTCGAGGGCGTGAATCTGTTTCACCGTGCCGGCCACGTCGAACGTGTCGGTGGTGGTCATGCTCTGCACCCAGATCGGGTTGTCGCCGCCGAACACCTTGTCGCCGACTTGCACCTCGCGGGTCTTGTGGCGGGGCTTGCCGGGCACCTTCTGAGCGGTCTCGAGCACGGACAGGTCGAAGCGGGACATATCGGACCCCCGGCGGGTGTTCGGTTGGCGTCGCAAAGCGATAACCGCAGGATATGGTACGGCGATCACACGGGCCGTAGGTCGCGGTCGGGCGGCGAGGTTCGGTCAGCCGCGGTGGACGGCGGACGGCGAGGGGAGTTGTCGGATCGCATCCCAGTCGATGGTTGCGACCCAGACCTTTTCTTCCGCCGAGAAGGACACGACTCCGTCGGCTTCAAGTTCGTCGTCGTGGATGACGACCGACAAGCCGTTCGCGAGCCGCACACCGGATCGGGAAAGGGATTCGATCGTACCAACGGTGTTCAGGCGGACCCGGCCAGCCGGGTCCGCGTTCTGGAAGTCAACGTTGACGTGCGGAGTTGCCATTCGTTTCCTAGCCCGTTCCGTGTGCCGGATTCGGGACCACTGGTGTCAGTAAACCGCTGATCTGCTCGGGTGTCAACCCCGTGAGCGTGGCGTGGTGCGGGCTTCGCCCACTGGTGCGGATCACGTCCCCGCCCAACGCCCGCACCCGGCCGACCGTCGTGACGCCGACTCGCCCGTGCGGAACCCCGACCGCCAGTTCCTCGACGCTCACACCGGCCGCGCTGTTCACCGATATGCCAGTCACGCCACTCGGGTGAGTACCAAATCCCTTGCGGACGGAGTCTGGGTTGTTCTGCCCGCCGCGGACAACGAGCGCATCGTCGGGTAGTGGATCGCCTGAGCTTTGGCTCACTTGTCGCCCCCCTTCCGCTTCTTCGAGGGAGGGAGGCATGCGGTGATCTCCGCGACCGTCTTTTCGGCTTTCGCGACTTGTTCCTCAACCCCCTTCGCAATCTGCCGCAAAAGCTCAGGAAGCTTCTCGAAACTTCGCAACTTTAGATCTCGCGAGCCTTCAGACCAGCCATGGATTTCAGCATCGTTTTCACTCTTGGCTCCTTTCGGCAAGAAGATGTGAACAATCCGCATCCCTTGTTGGCCATATCCCCTGAAGCCAAGGATTAGGCTACCGACTCGCTCGTCGTCATCGTAACAGTCATCGATCGGAACGTTGGCCTCAACCCCAGGTTGGATGCCGTTGAGATACGCTTCAACATCACGAACTGTTTGAGCGGCAGCATCGCTGATCGCGTTTAGTCTTTGTGTTGACGTGCGCAATCGCTCGAATGCGACCGAAAGGTCGTCTGCCATCGGATTCCCCTGCTAGAGGTTGCGTCACAAGCGGCCCCGACTAGAGGCCAATGAGTAACGCCGGAGGTACTATCTCCACTCACATATTTTCACTCGTGTGGCGAATTGTCAAGGCCACGTCGATTCTGTTATTTCACCAACCCCAGGCCCTGTCCCACCTCCTTGAACGCCGCCAGCGCCTGGCCGATCTGCTCATCGGTGTGGGCGGCGGAGACTTGCAGGCGGATGCGGGCCTGGCCCTGTGGCACCACCGGGAAGCTGAACGCGATCACGTAGATGCCCTTGGCCAGCAGCCCATCGGCCATCTTCACCGCCGCCACCGCGTCGCCGAACATGACCGGCAGGATGGACGTCGGCCCCGGCTTCACGGTGAACCCCGCCCCTTCCAGCCCGGCCCGCATCTTCGCCGTGTTCCGCTTCAACTTCTCGCGGAGGTCCGAACTGGCGTCGATCACGTCGAGCGCCTTCATGCCGGCGGCCACCAGGCTCGGCGGCACGCTGTTGCTGAACAGGTACGGCCGGCTCTTGTTCCGCAGCCAGTCCACTACCTCGGCCTTCGCCGCGGTGAACCCGCCGCTCGCCCCGCCGAGCGTCTTGCCGAGCGTGCCGGTGATCACGTCGATGCGGTCCAGCACGCCGCACTCCTCCGCCCCGCCGCGGCCGGTCTTTCCCAGGTGTCCGGTGCTGTGGCAGTCGTCGATGCCCACAATCGCGTCGTACTGATCCGCCAGGTCGCAGATGTCGGCCAGCTTCGCCAGGTCGCCGTCCATGCTGAACACGCTGTCGGTGAAGATCATCTTGAACCGGCAGCCCTTCGCCTCCTCCAGCTTGGCCTTCAGGTCGGCCATGTCGTTGTGCTTGTACCGGAACCGCTGGGCCTTGCACAGCCGCACGCCGTCGATGATGCTGGCGTGGTTCAGTTCGTCGGACAGGATGGCGTCCTGGTCCGTTAGCAGCGGTTCGAACAGCCCGCCGTTGGCGTCGAAACACGAGATGTACAGGATGCTGTCCTGCTTGCCGAAGAACTTGGCGATCTTCTGCTCGCACTGCTTGTGAATGTCCTGCGTGCCGCAGATAAACCGCACGCTGCTCAACCCGTACCCCCAGTCCTTCAGCCCCTGCTCGGCGGCTTTCACGATGTCCGGGTGGTTGGCCAGACCGAGGTAGTTGTTCGCGCAGAAGTTGACCACCTGCTTGCCGTTCACCGTGATGCCGGTGAGTTGCCGGCTCTCGATCCGGCGTTCGGCCTTGTGCAGTCCCTTCGCCTTCAGGTCGGCGATCTGCTCGCGGAGGAAGTTCACCAGGGTGGTATCGGGCATGGCAGGTTTCCGTTGGGGTGAGGGGTTGTTCTATTCCCGCCCGCCGCCACTTGCCGCCTCATCGTTGATTGACGATAAAGACCCGGTGCCCCACCGTCGGCCATGCTGTGATGACCGCCCCCCGGCCAAGCCGGCGAAGGTGACGCCGTCGCCCGCCGACGAGGAACTGGCCGCCCTCGCCTGGGCGGTGGCCCACCCGGCCCGCGTCCGCATCCTCCGCATCCTGATCGCCACCGACGGGTGCGTGTGCGGCGAGCTGGTGGACTCGCTCCCGCTCGCCCAATCGACCGTGTCCCAGCACCTGAAGATCCTGAAGGACGCCGGGCTGGTGCAGGGCGAGGTGGACGGGCCGAAGGTGTGCTACTGCGTCAACCCCGCCGGGCTGGCCCGGCTGAAGAAGCTGATCGCCGCCGTGTGAGCGGCGTTTTTCCCCGCCCGGATCCCGCCCATGCCCCTCGCCCGCCGCAGCCTGGCCGAGTTCGTCGGCACGTTCGTCCTGATCGTGTGCGGGTGCGGGGCGGTGATCGTGGACAACGACACCAAGGCCCTCACCCTGCCGGGCATCGCCCTGGTGTGGGGGCTGACGGTGCTCGCCCTCGCCTACACCCTCGGCGACCTGAGCGGGTGCCACATCAACCCGGCCGTCACCGTCGGGTTCGCGGCGGCCCGGCGGTTCCCGTGGGCGGAGGTGCTGCCGTACGTCGCCGCGCAGGTGGCCGGGGCGTTCGCCGCGGCGGGGTTGCTGGCGCTGCTGTTCCCGGAGAACGACAAGCACTTCACCACCCTGCCCCGCGGGGCGTGGGGGCAGGCGTTCGCCCTGGAAGTGTTCCTCACCTGGTTCCTCATGCTCGCCGTGCTGGGGGTGAGCACCGGGGCGAAGGAGAAGGGCATCACGGCCGGGATCGCGGTCGGCGGGGTGATCGCCCTGGAGGTGCTGGTCGGCGGGCCGATCAGCGGGGCGAGCATGAACCCGGCCCGGTCGCTCGCCCCGGCGGTGGTGACCGGGCCTGTGAACAGCGTGTGGCTGTACCTGCTGGCCCCGACCCTCGGGGCGGTGCTGGCCGTGCCGACGTATGCGATGCTGAACCCTCGCAAGGGCGACTCACCGGAGGACCGCACATGACCGTTGACCAGTTTCTCGGGGCGCTGACGGCCAACCCCGGGCCGATTCACCTGATGCTGCCGGACGGGGCGTTCGTCCCTGCCCATTTCCACGTCACCGAGGTGGGGCGGGTGCAGAAGGACTTCATCGACTGCGGCGGCACCGTCCGGTCCGCCACCACTTGCGTGGTGCAGGTGTGGGTGGCCGACGACACCGACCACCGACTCGACACCGCCAAGCTGGCCAAGATCGTTCGCCTCGCGGCCCCGCTGCTGAAGGGCGGCGACCTGCCGGTGGAGGTGGAGTTCGAAAACGGCGTCGTGTCGCAGTACCCGGTGGCCGCCGCCGAAGTGACGCCGGCCGGCGTCCTCTTCCACCTGGGCACCAAGCACACGGACTGCCTGGCCAAGGACCGGTGCGGCGTTCCCACTGCGGACGCCGCGTGCTGCCCGACGGCCGGTTGTTGCTGATCTACCCCTCTCGGAGTTCCCCATGAGCCTGCCCCGACTCCTGTTCGTGTGCATCGAGAACAGCAACCGCAGCCAGATGGCCGAGGCGTTCGCCCGGATGCACGGGGCCGGCAAGGTGGAGGCGCACAGCTCCGGGTCGAAGCCGAGCGGGAAGGTGAACCCCCGCGCCATACAGTTCATGGCCGAGGTGGGGTACGACCTGACCACGCACACGTCGAAGTCGCTGGATCAGTTCAACGGCACCGAGGTGGCGGTGGCCGTCACGATGGGCTGCGGCGACTACTGCCCGCTGGTGGCGGCGAAGCGGCGGGAGGACTGGAACATCCCCGACCCGAAGGAGATGAGCGACGACGGGTTCCGCCAGGTGCGAGACCTGATCGAGCGGAAGGTGAAGGAGTT
>CANJKY010000120.1 GCA_947474875.1 Gemmataceae bacterium | reverse complement strand
CGGCACTCGCCGCGCGGCCGCCTGCCAGCCGAGTGACCAGGCGGCCACACTCCCGGCGGTGATAACCGCCAGGCGGACCTGCTCCACAGGCCCGAGCGCCCCGCCCGCCGTGACCACCGCCAGCGCGTACCCGCCGACGGCCGTGCCGGTGAACATCAGCCCGCCGGCGAATGCGTACCCGGCCGACCGCTCGCGGGTGGCGGTCGCCGACAACCCGGCGATCAGCATCACCAGCGGCACGACGTTCGAGGCCGTCCACCCCATCCGGGCGAACACCGAGTGGTCCGCCGGGCCGGACGGCGATTGGTCGCTCAAACCCAGGGCCGCGACCTGCGCCGTCAGCACGACGACCACCAGTGCGGTCGCCGCGAACCAGCCGTAACCGATCAGCCGGGCCGTGCCCGTCACCCGCACGGGCAAGCCCGCCCGTGGCAGGAGCCGGCCGAGCGGTTCGCGGGCGATAAGCACCGCAGTCCCCGCCAGGAACGCGGCCGCCAGCCCCCACCGCAGGGCCGACGCGACGGCCAGCTCCGGGGCGAACGTGCCGGCCAGGGCGAGCGGCACGCCCGCCAGCAACACCGCCAGCCCGAGGACGGGGGCGTCGTGGTCCCCGTCGCGGGCGGACGTGACCCGGATGCCCGCCACCAGCGCGAAGGCGAACAGCCCGAGTACGAGCCAGGTGCCCGGTCCGAACGCGTGCGCGTGTTCGACCGCGGGGGGCGGCGTGGCGGCACCGCCGAGCGGGGTCATCTCCGCCGCCACACCCGGCAGGACCGCGACCGCCAGGAGGGCCACGACCGCCACCACCGCCCCGCCGGTGACGAGGCGGTCGAGCGCAGCCGGGTTCCGCAGCCAACGGCGGAGGAGGCCGTCGGTTCGCCCGACCGCCCCGCGGAGAACCGCCCAGAGCAGCGCGAGCGCGGCGAGGCCGACGCCCAGCGCCTGCAACCCCCGCGGGTCGCGGACGCCCAGGGCGGTCGTCGTCCACCACGGCTGCCGTTCGACCCAGACGAACGCCACGAGCGCGGTCGCCCACACCACCGCCCCCTGGCCGGCGGCGAACGCCGACGGGCCTCGCCGCCTCCAGGCGAACATGAACCAGACGGCCGCCAGCCAGGCGGTGAACCCGACCCACTCCGGCACGAACCCGGCGAGCGGGTAGAGCACGAGTGGCACCGCCAGGACCGACGAGCCGAGGCCGGTCCACAGGAGTGGTCCGGCGTACAGCCGGCGGAACCGCCGGACGGCGAGCGCCGCCACGACCGCTAGCGTGGCATTGCCGAGCAGGGCGAGTAGGATCGCAGCGGCGGTCGGTTGCACGCCGGCGGTGTACACCGTGTAGTGCGCCAGTCCCAGCAGTGCGATCGGCGAACCGACCCACGTCGGCCACGGGGAAACGAACACCCGGGTGAGCAGGAGCGCCGCCCCCGCCACCAGGAACAGCGTGACCGGGATCAGGAGGTTGTGCGGGAACCCCGGGGCGATGACGGTGAACACGATTGCCAGGAGGCCAGCCGCCACGGCCGCGTCGGCCGCCGCGAACCGGACCTGGCGGCGACGACGGGCGACCCACGCCACGCCCGCCAGGGTGAGCGCCTCGGCCGCGATCCACGGCCCCCACCGCGGCCGGTCGTCCGGGATCGTGGCCCACACCGCCCACACGCTGCCGACGAGAATCAACCACACCCCCACTTCCGCCAGTACCCGCCTCTGCCAGCGGGTGTTCGCCGCCAGCAGCCCGGCGGCGGCCGCGGCATGACACCCGACCGCCGGCCACGGCTCCTCCACCCCCCGCACCGTTATCACAAACAGCCCGACGACCCCCGCCGCCAGCCCGCCGACCGCGTAGGCGACGGCCTGCGGGCGGTGGCCGAACCGCACCACCACCTCGGCGACGACGGCGAGCAGCAGGGCGAACGAGACCAGCGTCTCGCCGGTGGCGACGCTGCCGAACAGGTCCCACAGCCACCCGGCGGGCGAAACTCCGGCGGGGACGGCCCACCCGCCGGTCAGCCCGTGAACCCCGAGGACCACCGCCAGCCCGACCGCCGGCACTGCCCCGGCCTGGAACCCCGGCACCCCCTCCCGCCACGCCCAGACGGTGAACACCACCCCGGCGACCGCGGCAACGAGGGCGAGGGCCGCCGGGTCCGGCCACGCCAGCGTCCCCGCCGTCAGCAGCAGCACCCCGCCCGCCGCCGTCCCGCCCGTTCCCGCCGCCCGCAGCCCTGGGTGTCCGGTCGTGCGGCGGTGGACGAGCAACCCCGCTTCCGTCACCAGCACCGCGGTCAGGGCGAGCGGTACGGCCAAACCAGTCGCCGCGGCGGGCATGTCGCCCGCGCTGGTGAGCACCCACCCCCAGGCAGCGAACAGGGCGAACAGGCTCAGCCCGACGAACGTGAGCACCGCCAGCCCCTGCGGACGGGCGAGCGGCACATGCCGCTCCCGGCCGCGGTACCAGGTTAACCCCGCCAGCACCGCTCCACACGCCCCCGCGTACCAGACCGCGGGCAGCCAGGTGTGAAGCCACGATCCCCCGGTGGTTGGGATCACCTGACTGGCGGGGGCACCGACCACGGCCGCCGCGAGCAGCCAGCGGCGGTCGACCGGGCCGGGTAGCAGGGCGGTGCCGATGAGGTCACGGCCGCCCGCCCGCACCACCCCGACGAACGCCGCCACCGCCGCCAGCTTCACGCCGGCGTCCAGCCAGCCGACGCCCGCCTCCGCCCCCGGGCGGGCGAGCAGCAGCAGGTTGAGCGGGGCGAGCAGCAGCGCGATGACCAGCAGCCCGCGGCTGGTGGCCGCCAGTTTCCAGTGGTGCAGGGTGTACTGGCCGGCGGCGAACACCGCCGCGGTGATGGCGGCCGAGAGCAGGAACGGGAAGTACGGCACCGCCTCCAGGGTCCGCCACAGGCTGAGGACGAGCGCGATCGAACAGCCGACGACGAGCAGCCCGCCGACCACCTCGCCCCACAGGATGTTTCGCTCCTCCATGAACGCGGCCAGCACCCCTCGTCGCGGTCCCGGCTCGGCGGGCGGCAGATCGACCGGCGGCGGTTCGGCGGGCGAAAGGGTGGCGTGAGCGGTGGGCAACGGCAACGCCGCGGTGGGCGGGAGGAGTCGGGCGGTCGGCGGCGGTTCGGCCGGTTCGGCCGGCGGGTGGAGTAACTCGTCGGCGCGGCGGGCGAGCTGGGTCAGCACAAGGTCGGCCGTGTCGCGGTCGAGGGCGGCGCGGTCGGCCAACTCGCGGACCTCCCGCTCGGCGGTCCGCACCCGGTCCAGTCGCCGCGCGGTCCGGCCGTCGAGCGGCAGGCCGCAGTTCGGGCAGTCCCGGTCGTCAGGGACGAGGCGGGCGGCGCACCCCGGGCACTCCTCACGGCGAACCGGCCGCGGACGGGGCGGCGGCCGGTCGGGCGTCGACACCGCCCGGATCATGGCGGCGATGACCACCCAGATGCCGTGCCCGACCAGGGTGACGGCGACCAGCGCGCACGCGAGGCCGGCGAGTAGTTCCATTGGGCGATCCGGAACAGACGCAAGGGGGAGCGGCGGACCCAGCACCGAACGCGGGCGGTGGTCATCCGGGAGGAAGACCTGCACGTCGGGCCGATATTCTCATTATGTGAGGGATCGGCGGCGGAATTGGGTCTGGGTGGACATCGCGTGAATCAGCTTCTTGTCCCCGCGTGCGGACCTACCGCGTCTGTCGCTGACCGCGGATGGCTTCAACACGGTCACCGTCCGCTCACTTGCCCGCCGTCGTCGGCCGCCGGTACACCACCTGGCCGCCGACGACGGTGTACTCCACCTTCACGTCTTTCAACCCGGCTGCCTGGCACGTCAGGAGGTCCCGGTCGAGGACAATCAGATCGGCCAGCTTTCCCACCTCCAGGCTGCCCTTCTCGCCCTCCTCGTGGTGCAGGTAGGCGTTGTTGATCGTGTACAGGCGGATCGCCTGCTCGCGGGTGAGCGCCTCGGTCGGTTCGTGCTGGTCGCCCCGCTCGGTCGCCCGCGTCACCGCCACCCACATCCCCAGCCACGGCGACCACGGGTTGGTCGACCGCAGCGGGTCGTGCCGCAGCATGTGGTCGCTGCCCCCGCCGATGGTGGTGTACCCCAGCCACGTCTTGTACGGCTGGAACCACCGCATCCGGTCTTTGCCCAGCACGCCCGCCAGCGTGCGGCCGTCCTTGTACAGCCAGGCGGGCTGCACGTCGGCGCACACCCCGAGCGCCTTGCACCGCTCCAGGTTCATCTTCGACGGGAAGTTGGCGTGGGTGATGCAGTACCGCAGTTCGCTGATCGGCGTCGTGCGGTTCACCGTCTCGTAGGCGTCGAGCAGGATGTCCATGCCCCGCTCGCCGGCGCAGTGGGCCGTCACCTGCCACCTCCGCCTCGCCGCCTCGCCCACCACCAGTTCCAACTGCTTCGGCTGGATGAACAGCAGCCCGCGGTAGTCGTCCTGCGTGACCTGGTAGGTGGCCCCCTGGGGCCACGGGTCTCGCATGAACGCGGTGCCGTTCAGCATACCGCCGTCCAGGAACAGCTTGATCGGCCCGACGCGGACCCACTCGTCCCCGGCGCCGGTCGGCCCGCCCCGCCGGTCGTCGCCGGGCAGGGCGTCGAACCGTTTCACCACCTCCTCGCGGGTGCCGCCCGGGGCGAATCCGCGGGACACGTTCACCCGCACCGTCAGCTCCCGATCCTTCTGGAGCCGCAGGTACAGGTCGAGGTCGCTGCGGCCGGCGTTGCGGTCGGCCACGCTGGTCAGCCCTTCCGCGTTGTATGCGGCGAACAGCTTCTTCACCGCCGCCCGCTTCTCGTCCGCCGACAGCCCGTCCGCCTCGCCGGGCACCCCCTTCAGCACCCCGTAGGCGTTGCGGAGCATCCCCGTCGGCTCGCCGGTTTTGGGGTCCTTCACCACCACCCCGTCGGGCGGGTTCGGGGTGTCCTTCGTCACCCCGGACACCTTCAGCGCTTGGCTGTTCACCACCCCGGCCGGCCCCGCGTGGTACAGCACCGGGTGGTCCGGAGCCACCTCGTCCAACTCGGCTCTGGTGGGGAAGCGGGCGTCGGCCAGACGGGTGGGGAAGGCGTACCGCAGCACGATCCACTGGCCCTTCGGCGTCGTCCCGGCCTGTTTGCGGACGTACTCCTTCACCTCGGCGAGCGACCGCCACACGGCCATCGGCTTCACCGCCTCGCTGGTGGCCGCCCCGACCGGGTGGACGTGGCTGTCGTACAGGCCCGGCATCACCGTCCGCCCGCCGGCGTCGATCACCGCCGTGTTCGGCCCGCGGAGCTTGAGGATGTCGGCGTTCGACCCGACGGCCACGATCTTCGCCTCCCGGACGGCGACCGCCTCCGCCCGGGTGAACTTCGCGTCGACGGTGAGGACCTTGCCGTTGTGGACGATGAGCGTGGCGGGGTCGTCCGCCCGCGAACTCGGCAGCAGTCCGAGGGCGGCAAGGAGAAGGTGGGTCGCGGTCGAACGTCTCATGGCCCGTGACCTCAGGCGAGGGGGGCAGGAGGAAGCCCGAAAAGGAATCGGATCGCCTCCGCCCAGCGGGGTGGTGGTTGCACATCCAGGTTTCGAAGACTTAGAGGGGCGAGCCTTCGTGGTCCGGATCATCGCCAGGATACCCGCTTTCCCCGGTTCCGGTAGGCGGCCCCACCTGTCCGCGTATGCCCGCCTGTCCGGCGGAGGTACAATTGGGAACCGGCACTGCTGCCCTCAGCCGGACATCCCGGCGACAGGGACGTGAAGGCCGCCGCGGTTCCCACGCCTCGCCCCTGAGGCCCCGCTACATGCCCCCGGAAAACGTCCACTTCCGCTGCACCCGGTGCGGCCGCCGGGGCAAGGCGCCGGCCGCCGCCGCCGGCAAATCGGGGCGGTGCGGGTACTGTTCCACCCCGATGACCGTTCCGGACACGGTGGCATCCCCCCGACCGGCCGCCCCGCCCGCAAGTTCGCCGCCCGAAGGCGAGTGGCGGGCCGACGCCCCGTCGCCCCGGCGTCAACAAACCCGCTCTCGCTCCCGGCCGAGCCGTGCGTGGGAGCCTGCCGTCGGGGCGATTCTGCCGCCGGGGGAAAGGCGGCCCCGGCGATCCCCTCGGGCCGTCGCCGCGATCCGGTTCGCCGAGCGGTCCGCCGCCGCCTTCTCCGGCGGTCTGATGGCGGGGGTGGTGTTACTCCTGATCGCCCGCGCTTACCTGCCCGAATCGTCGTCCGGGGGGGCACCACTGGCCCGCGGGGAGATGGCCGTCTCCCCGGACCCGGACCCGCCGCCGGTGGAGTGGGCGACGGCGCCGGGCGAGGCCCAGACGCTCGGGCACGCGACGGTCGAGGTGACCGACGTGTCGGTGGGCCGGGCGAAGCTGAAGGTGATCGCGTTCGGCGGCGACCAGGAGCGGGAGACGGACGAGCAGTACCTGATCGTCCGCGTGCGGGTGAGCACCGCCAGTCCGGCCCGCAAGGTGGATTACCGCTCGTGGGGCGACGTGTTCGGCTCGGCGGAGGCGCGGGACGACGCCGGGAACGAGTACGACCGGGGGGCGTTCGGGTTCGGCGCCACCCCGGTCGGCCGGACGGTGTCCGGCACGGCCGTCCGGGAGAAGCCGGTCGAGGACGTGCTGTTCTTCGACCGCCCGGTGGACACCGCCCGGCGGATCGACCTGACGCTGCCCGGGTCGGGCGTGCGTCAGCCGGGCAGCTTCCACTTCCGCATCGAGCGGGCGGCGTGGGAGAACAGGTGACTTCGCCTCTCGGGAAGCCCCGGGCAGCGTCCGAGTACACAGGGATGCCCACAGATTGTGCGCAGGTTAATCCGCTCGCACTCGTTAACCGGCGGCCGTCTTGTGGGCGGCTGCCGGCGGTCGTCGTGGCTATGTCTATATGTGCCCGGTGATTCTCGAATAATTCGCTGGCGGCCGCCGTCGAACCCGGTAACATCTTGTCTTCAGGGCAGATGTCACGGCCTCGCCACACGCCCGTTCACACCCGGAGCCGCCCGTGTCCCGTCCCCGTTCCGCGTTCACGCTGATCGAGCTGCTGGTGGTGATCGCCATCATCGCCATCCTGATCGGCCTGCTGCTGCCGGCCGTGCAAAAGGTGCGGGAGGCGGCCGCCCGCATGCAGTCTGCCAACAACCTGAAGCAACTCGGGCTGGCGGCCGCCAACTACGAGAGCGCGTACGGGCACTTCCCGAACGGCGGCGGGTACGACATGACCGGGGGGTACAACGTCGCGCCGTACACCTTCCTGGACGGCACCCCGATCCCCGAGGCGGCCACCGACATCGGCGGGTACTACTTCCGCCCGCGGTGGGGGGAGCCGGCCAAGCAGGGTAAGTTTCAGCTCGGCTCCGCGTTCTACTCGCTCCTGCCGTATGTGGAGCAGGAGGCCATTTTCCGTAACCCACTGCTCGCCTTTTCCACCCCGGTGAAGACGTTCCACATGCCCAGCCGGCGGGAGGCCGTCGCCAAGCAGGTGCCCGTCGGGGCGGACCCGGTGAACGCCGGTTACAGCTACATTCAGGCGTCCACCCTCGGGGTGAGCGCCCGCACCGACTACGCGGCCAACGACCAGGTGTTCTTCACCACCTACGCGGGGTGGGGGAAGGTGGCCACCCACGGGTCCATCGGCGACGGCACCTCGAACACCATCTTCTTCGGCGAGAAGGCGCTCGCCCCCCGGTCATACCAACTCAGCGTGTGGCACTGGGACGAGCCGTATGTGATGGGCGGCACCGGCGGCACCGGGCGGTGCGGCGACTCGATCTACCCGGACTCGCAGATGAACACGTTCCCGGCGCTGGTGGCCACCGGCAACTGGCCGTACTCGGGCGATCCGGCCCCGGACGCCCCGTCCCCCGGCGAGTCGTGCGGCGGCGGCAACTGGGGTTCCCCCAGCCCGAGCGGCGCCCAGTTCGCGTTCGGGGACGGGAGTGTGCGGGCGGTGCGGTTCACCGGCACCCTGCCATCCCCGCTCCCGGCGAACAGCCCGCAGATCGTGCTCCGGCGGATGATCCGGCCGGCGGACGGTCTCGTCGTCACCTTCAACTGACCCGATCCACACGGAGCGTAGACTGATGCGCGCCTGGATTCGCGGGGCGGTTTTCGCCGCCCTGCTGCTCACCGGACTGGGGTGTGGGGGTGGG
>CANJKY010000119.1 GCA_947474875.1 Gemmataceae bacterium | reverse complement strand
GGAACGACCTGGGCGGACTGCTGCTCACCTTCGTCATGCTCTGGGCGTACCTGGCCTTCTCCCAGTTCCTGCTCATCTGGGTGGGCAACCTGCCGGAGGAGACGCCCTACTACCTGAAGCGGCTGCGGGGCGGCTGGGAGTGGGTGGGCGGCGGGCTGATCGCCCTGCACTTCGCCGTGCCGTTCCTCGTGCTGCTATTCCGCGGGGCGAAGGAGAACGACACCGCCCTGATGGGCGTGGCGGCGGGCGTGCTGCTCATGCGGTTCGTGGACGTGCTCTGGTGGGTGGAGCCGGCCTTCCCGCACGCCGGCTTCGCCCCGTACTGGCTGCTCGACGTGGCGGCGGCGGTTGCCCTCGGCGGGCTGTGGGTGTGGTGGTTCAGCCGCCGACTGCGGCGGGAGTCACTCGAACCTGCATACGCGGCCGACCAGTGCGAGCCGAAGGAGGGCGGACGTGAGTAACCCGCCTCCTACGGCCGGATATGAGACGCGGGACGTCCGCCCCGTCGCCGTCCTCGCGGTCGGTCTACTCCTTCTGTTCGCCGCCGGCTGGCTCGGCCTGATCCTGTTCGGCGTCTACCGGGCGGTACTCCCCCCGACCGGGACGAACGGGGTCGGGGTGCCGGCCTCCCCGCCCGGAGAGCCGCCGCTCGCCGACCGCGTGGAGAGCGTTCCCCCGCCCCGGCTCGAACGGCTCGGCCCCGGCTCGCCCGCCCAGCGGCCGGAAGACCTGCGGGCCGACCGCCAGCCGCAACTGAACGGGTACGCGTGGGTCGAGAAGGGGAAGGTGGCCCGCATCCCGATCGACCGGGCGATGGACGCGGTGGTGGCGGGGCAGGCGAAAGCCCCGGCGAAGAAGGAGGGTGGACGATGACCAGCCGTCTCGCGTGGGCGGCGCCGATGGCCGCAGTCGCGCTGCTGTGCGTCGGCAGCGGGTACAACAGACCGCCGCGCCCGCAGGACGGGCCGCCGCCCCCGCCGCCGTCCGGCGTCGGCATCGACCAGCGGCTCGGCGAGCGGGTGCCGCTCGACCTGCCGTTCAAGGACGAGGCCGGCCACCAACTCACCCTCGGCGACTGCACCGCCGGCAAGCCGACCGTCCTGGTGCTGGCCTACTACCGCTGCCCGATGCTCTGCACCCAGGTGCTGAACGGGCTGCTGAAGGCGATGCGGGCGATGCCGGAGAGCGCGGGCGGTGAGTTCAGCGTGGTGGTGGTCAGCATCGACCCGCGGGAGAAACCGCCGCTGGCCGCGGTGAAGAAGGCGAGCCACGTGCAGGAGTACGGCCGGCCGGGGGCGGACGCCGGCTGGCACTTCCTCACCGGCGACCCGCTCGCCATCGCCACCCTCGCGGACGCGGTCGGGTTCCGCTACCAGTACGACCGCGAGTCGGAGCAGTACGCCCACGCCAGCGGGCTGGTCGTCCTCGCCCCGGACGGGACCGTCTCCCGCTACCTGCTCGGGGTGCGGTTCGAACCGCGAGACCTGCGGTTCGCCCTGACCGAAGCGTCGGGCGGAAAGGTCGGGACGCCGGCCGAGCAGGTGCTGCTCCTCTGCTACCGCTACGACCCGTCCACCGGGCGGTACACGTTCACCATCCTGCGGGTGGTGAAGTGGGCGAGCGGGGCGGCGGTGGCCGGCATCGCCGGCCTGGTCGGCCTGCTGATCTGGAAGGGGCGGAAGCGGTCGCCCCTCCCCCCCCCCGCGGAGGGCTGAGCGGTGGACCTGTTCGCTGCCATCGGTATGCCCGAGGTGCCACTCTTCCCCGACCAGGCGTCCGCCCACGCCGGGCGGGTGGACCGGCTGTTCTTCTTCATCCTGGCCGTCACCGGCGGGATGGGGGCCTCGGTCGGGCTGTTGCTGGCCGTGTTCGCCTTCCGCTACCGGCGGCGGACGGCCGCCGACCGCACCCCGCGGATCACCGGCTTCCCGCTCCTCGAGTGGGGGTGGACGCTGGGTCCGATCCTGCCGTTCGCCGTCATGTTCGCCTGGGGGCTGGCCGTTTACCGCGACAACTACGCCCCGCCGCCCGACGCCTACGAGGTGTTCGTGGTCGGCAAGCAGTGGATGTGGAAGGTGCAGCACCCCGGCGGGCAGCGGGAGATCAACGAGCTGCACCTGCCGGCGGGCAGGCCGGTGAAGGTGACGCTCATCTCCGAGGACGTGATCCACGACTTCGGCACGCCGGCCTTCCGCAAGAAGGTGGACGTGCTGCCGGGGCGATACGTGACGGTGTGGTACGAGCCGACCGCGCCCGGCCGCTACCGCCTGTTCTGCAACCAGTATTGCGGCACCGGGCACGCGGACATGGTGGGGGCGATCGTCGTCCAGAGGCCGGACGAGCACTCCAAGTGGTTGCGGGACCACGCCGAGGGGTCGGCCGCGCTGGAGGGGCGGAAGCTGTTTCTCAAGCTGCAATGCGTCAGTTGCCACCGCACCGACGGCGACGCCAAAGCGCCGGTGCTGGAGGGCCTGTACGGTCGGCGGGTGCTGCTGCGGGACGGGAGCACAACCGAAGCCGACGCGGCGTACATCCGCGACTCCATCCTCTACCCGGCCAAGCAGGTGGCGGCCCCGTGGGAACCGGTCATGCCCACCTTCCAGGGGCAGGTGAGCGAGGAGGAGGTGCTGCTGCTCGTCGCCTACGTCCGCTCGCTCGGCCGGGGCGACCTGCCGCGGCCGAACAACGACACCCCCCCGCCGATCGGGGCGCCGACCGAGTTGCCGAACGCGGGGGGGGCGAAGAAATGAGTACCGACCTCGAAGTGTTCCCCCCGCTCCGCCCGGCCCCGCCGTCGGAGCCTCAGGCAGCCCCCCCCCTGCCCGGGGCGGCCGTCGCCCCGTCCTACCTGACCGAGCCGCACGGGTGGGCGTCGTGGCTGTTCACCACCGACCACAAGCGGATCGCCATCCTGTACATGGTGACGGTCACACTGTTCTTCTTCGTCGGCGGGGCGGCGGCCACGGTCATCCGGCTCAACCTGATCGCCCCCCAGGGGTCGCTGGTGTCGGCCGAGCTTTACAACAAGCTGTTCACCGCCCACGGCATCGTGATGGTGTGGTTCTTCCTCATCCCGGTCATCCCGACCGTGCTGGGCAACTTCGTCCTGCCGATGATGATCGGGGCGAAGGATCTCGCCTTCCCCCGGCTGAACCTGCTCAGCTGGTACGTGTTCACCGCCGGGGCGGTCATCACCCTCACCGCCGTGCTGTTCGGCGGGGTGGACTCCGGCTGGACCTTTTACCCGCCGTTCAGCACCCGGTCGAGCTACACCTACGTGGTGCCGGCGGCGGTCGGCATCATCGTCACCGGGTTCAGCACCATCATGACCGGACTGAACTTCGTCATCACCGTCCACACCCTGCGGGCGCCGGGCATGACCTGGGGCCGGCTGCCCATCTTCGTCTGGTCGAACTACGCCACCAGCCTGATCATGCTGCTGGCCACCCCGGTGCTGGCCGCCGTGCTCGCCCTCATCGCCGTCGAACGGCTGGCCGGCATCGGAATCTTCGACCCCAGCCTCGGCGGCGACCCGATCCTGTTCCAGCACCTGTTCTGGTTCTACTCGCACCCGGCCGTGTACATCATGATCCTGCCCGGCATGGGGGTGGTTACCGAACTGGTCACGTGCTTCAGCCGGAAGACGCTGTTCGGGTACAAGTTCGTGGCCGCCGCCAGCATCTGCATCGCCGGGTTCGGGTTCCTGGTGTGGGGACACCACATGTTCGTGGCCGGGCAGAGCCTGCTCGCCTCGATCGCCTTCTCCGCCCTCAGCTACCTGGTGGCAATCCCCAGCGCCATCAAGGTGTTCAACTGGACGGCCACCATGTTCCGCGGGTCGATCGCCTTCGAGGCGCCGATGCTGTACGCCGTCGGGTTCATCCTGCTGTTCACCATCGGCGGCATGAGCGGGCTGTTCCTGGCGGCGCTGGCTGTCGACCAGCACGTGCATGACACGTACTTCATCATCGCCCACTTCCACTTCATCATGGTGGGCGGGATGGTGTCGGCGTACTTCGGCGGACTGCACTACTGGTGGCCGAAGATGACCGGCCGGCTGTACTCCCGCCCGTGGAGCCGGCTGGCGGCGCTGCTCATCTTCGCCGGCTTCTTCCTCACCTTCCTCCCGCAGTTCGTCCTCGGCTACCTGGGCATGCCCCGGCGGTACCACCACTACCCGCCCGAGTTCCAGGTGCTGAACGTGCTGTCGTCGGCCGGGGCGAGCATCCTGGCGGTGGGGTACGTGCTGCCGTTCTTCTACCTGTTCCACTCCCTGCGGTGGGGCAAGCCGGCCGGGCCGAACCCGTGGCAAGCGACCGGGCTGGAGTGGCAGACGGCCAGCCCGCCGCCGAAGCACAACTTCGAGCAGACGCCGGTGATCACCCGCGGGCCGTACGAGTACGCGACGGGGGGCACCGACCATGCCCGCTGAACCGCCGGTGCTGGAGCCGCAGTTCGCCACCGCCGAGCAGCAGCGGTCGGCGTCGGTGCTCGGCATGTGGGTGTTCCTGGCCACGGAGGTGCTGCTGTTCGGCGGGATCATCACCGCCTTCCTGGCTACCCGCGTGTTCTACCCGCACGAGTTCGAGCGGGCCGCCGGCCGACTGAACGTACTGATCGGCGGGATCAACACCGTCGTACTCCTGGCCAGCGGTCTGGGGATGGCGCTGGCCGTCCACGCCGCCCAGAAGGGGCAACGGTGGGCGACGCTCACCTGGCTCGGGCTGACCGCCCTGCTCGGGCTGGGGTTCCTCGGTCTGAAGGGGTACGAGTACTTCGCCGACTGGCGGGACGGGCTGGTGCCGCGGACCGACGGGTTCGACCCCGGCGACGTGACCCCCGGCCGGCTCACCCTGTTCATGCTGTTCTACTTCGTGCTCACCGGCCTGCACGCCGTCCACCTGAGCGTCGGCCTCGGCCTCGTCTCCTGGCTGGCAGTTCGGGTGATGCGCGGGGAGTTGCCGCGGGCGGGGGCGACCGTCGCCGAGGTGGTCGGGCTGTACTGGCATTTCGTGGACGTGGTGTGGATCATCCTGCTGCCGGTGCTCTACCTGAGCGGGCACCACGAGGCCGCGGACCTGCACTTCTGAGGGCGACGCCATGACCGAACGGACCGTCTCGCCCGTGGCCACCGTCCTGACGTTCGCGGCGCTGGTAGTCCTGTCACTGACCACCGTCGGGCTTTCGTTCCTGCGGATGGGGCCGGCCGGGCACCTGGCGGTCGGGCTGTCCATCGGTGCTCTGAAAGCCGGGTTGGTCGCCCTCGTGTTCATGCACCTCGTCCGCAGTCCGGGCCGCACCTGGCTGGCCGCCGGCCTCGGGCTGGCCTGGCTGAGCATCCTGGTGGTGCTCACCCTCTCCGACTACCTGACCCGCCACGTCCTGCCGTCCTGACACCCCCTACAGCCGACCTGTGAGCCGCTAGCCTCCCTTCCGCTGAGCGGCCGGGCCGGCGCCAGTCCGATCCAGGTTCATGGCCGTGTTCACCAGGCCGACGTGGGAGAACGCCTGGGGGAAGTTGCCGACCAGCCGGCCGGCCGCCGGGTCGTACTCCTCGGAGAGCAGGCCGACGTCGTTGGTGAGTCCGCACAGCCGATCGAACAGTGCCTCCGCTTTCGCCCGTTCACCGGCCAGGGCGTAGTTATCGGCCAGCCAGAAGGTGCAGGCGAGGAACGCCCCCTCACCCGGCGGCAAACCGTCGTCGCACCGCGAGGTGTCGTACCGCAGGACGAACCCGTCTCGCACCAGGTGTCGTTCGATAGCGGAAACGGTGCCGCGGACGCGGGGGTCGGAGGGCGGCAGGAAGCCGACGAGCGGTATGGTGAGCAGGCTGGCGTCCAGTTGGTCCGATCCGAACGACTGGACGAACGAGTTCAGGCGGGTATCGAACCCGTCGCGGCACACCCGCTCGTGGATCGCCTTACGCCCCGCCCGCCAGCGGTCGAGCGGGGCGTCGAAGCCGAACCGCTCGGCCGACCGGATCGCCCGGTCGAGAGTTACCCACGCCATCACCTTCGAGTGGGTGAAGTGCCGCCGCCCGCCCCGCACCTCCCAGATGCCCTCGTCCGGCTCGTCCCACGCCCGCTCCACGTACCGCACCAGCGCCCGCTCGAGCGCCCACCCGGCCGGGGCGGCGGTCAGGCCAGCCGCCCGCGCCTGGTGGAGGGCGTCGCACACCTCGCCGTACACGTCCAGTTGGAACTGGCCGCTGGCGGCGTTCCCCGCCCGCACCGGCTTCGAGCCCTCGTAACCGGGCAGCCAGGGCAGTTCGTACTCGTCCAGCCGTCGCTCGCCGCCCAGCCCGTACATGATCTGCAACTTCGCCGGGTCGCCGGCCGCCGCCCGCAACAGCCACTCCCGCCACGCTTTCGCCTCGTCGGTGTACCCGGCGTTGATCAGCGCCAGCAGGGTGAACGTGGCGTCCCGCAGCCAGCAGTACCGGTAGTCCCAGTTCCGCACCCCGCCGAGGGACTCGGGCAGAGAGGTGGTGGCGGCCGCCGCGATCCCCCCGCTCGGCAGGTACTGGAGCGCCTTCAGCGTGACCAGCGAGCGGACGACGACATCCCGACGTGCGCCCCGGTACACACACCGCCCCGCCCACTTCCGCCACCAGTTGAGGGTGTCGGCGAGCGCCGCCTCCGCGTCGACCGAACGTGGTTCGCGGTCGAACGAGCGGTGCCAGGTGAGGACGAACGGCACCCGCTCGCCGGCCCGGACGGTGAACTCGGAGACGGTCTTGAACTGCTTGCCCCGGGTTTCGGCCGGGGTGCGGAGGCGGAGGGCGTCCGGGCCGGCGACGGCAGTCATCCCGCCGTCGGCCCGCTGCACCCACGGAATCTCCGACCCGTAGCCGAACCGGATCACCAACTCGCTGCGGACGGGCACCTGCCCGCGGCGGCCCTCGACGATGCGGACGACGTCCGGCGCCTCGCCGCGGATCGGCATGAAGTCGATGACCGCGACCACCCCGCCGTCGGTCTCGAACTCCGTCTCCAGCACCAGCGTGTCGCCCTGGTACCGGCGGGTCGCGCGGCCCTCCCCGGCCGGGGCGATCCGCCAGCGGCCGTGGTCCGGGGTGCCGAGCAGGGCGGCGAAGCAGGCCGGCGAATCGAACCGGGGGAAGCAGAGCCAGTCGATCGACCCGTCCCTGCCGACCAGGGCAGCCGTCTGGCAGTCGCCGATGAGGGCGTAATCCTCAATGCGGAGCGGCATGGCGGGTCTCACCCGTCGGTCAGGCGGATGACCGGTTTGACGTCGTCCGGGCGGCGGGTGAGCGCGTCCTGCCAGTGGTCCAGTGGGATGGTGCGGTTGATGATCCGTCCGAGCCACGCCGGGTCGGCCGCGGCGAGGGCGGCGGCCGCCTTCTCGTAGTGCCGGCGGTTGGCGTTCACCGACCCGAACACCACGTCGTTCTCGAGCACCATGGTCTTGTTGAGGTCGCCGAGGTCGATCGGGATGGGGCGGCCGCCGGAAGAAATGCCGGTGAGGCAGGTGATCGCCCCCGGCGGGGTGGTTTGGAGGATGTCGAAGAGGAGCTGGCCGACCCCTGTGCATTCGACGATCACGTCCGCCCCGGCCGCGAGTTCCTTCACCGAGCCGGTGTGGTATGTGGCCCCGAGGTCCCGCACCAGAGCGGGCTTCGGGCCGGTCGTCACGCGGTCGAGAATATGGACTTCCAGGCCCCGCTGCCGGCCCATGAGCGCCGCCAGCAGCCCGACCGGCCCCGCCCCGGTCACCAGGCAGATCTTCGGCCGCCACACCGCCCGCTCGCCGATCCGCTCGATGTGCTCCCACGCCTTGGCCAGCACGCTGGCCGGTTCGAGCAGCACGCCAAGCAGCCCCAGGTGCGACGCCACCTTCACCAGGAACGCCGGGTCGGCCCGGAATCGCTCCCGGCAGAAGCCGTCCACCTCCTTGATCCCCCGTTCGGTGTACCGCCCGTTCCGGCACATGTCCCATTCGCCCGCCCCGCAGTTCGGGCAGGGGACCGGGTCCGGGTGGCGGACGATGCCGACCACGAGTTCGCCTGGCCTCAGCCCGCTCCCGGCCGGCGCTTCGAGTACCCGGCCGAGCGACTCGTGGCCGAGGACCAGTCGCTCCCGCCCCGGGGGAGTCCAGCCGTACCGCCCGGAGGTGATCTCCAAGTCGGTGCCGCACACCCCGACGGCCAGTGTCTCG
>CANJKY010000118.1 GCA_947474875.1 Gemmataceae bacterium | reverse complement strand
GGTTGGTTCCGAGGATCTCGACAGAGCAAGTACGGGTGTGTGTCGCCCGGCCGCTATCTTGAACCTCGACTCCATCCCCGCCTCCCGGAGGCCGCATGTCCCCCCGTCTCCTCCGGGCCGTCGCGCTCGCCCTTGTGGCGGTCGCCCCGGCCCCGGCCCAGCCGCTCGACCCGGCCCTGTACGCCCCGCTCAAGTGGCGGTGCATCGGCCCGTTCCGCGGCGGGCGGACGGTCGGCGCCACCGGCGTGCCGGGCCAGCCGAACCTGTTCTACGTCGGGGTGAACAACGGCGGGGTGTGGAAGACGACCGACGCCGGGCGGGTGTGGACGCCCATCTTCGACGACCAGCCGACCGGGTCCATCGGCGCGCTGGCGGTGGCCCCGTCCAACCCGAACGTCCTCTACGTCGGCTCCGGCGAGGGGCTGCAGCGGCCGGACCTGTCCACCGGCGACGGGGTGTACAAGACCACCGACGGCGGGAAGACGTGGACGAACACCGGCCTCCGCGACGGCGAGCAGATCGCGGCCGTGGTCATCGACCCGAAGGACGAGAACCGGGTGTTCGTGGCCGTGCTGGGGCACCCGTACGGGGCGAACAAGGAACGCGGGGTGTTCCGCACCACCAACGGCGGCAAGTCGTGGGAACAGGTGCTGTACAAGGACGCGGACACCGGGGCGGTGGCCCTGGCGCTGGATCCGGGCGACCCGAACACGGTGTACGCCGTGCTGTGGGCGTCGCGGCAGGGGCCGTGGGAGAACGGGGCGTGGCAGGGGCCGGGCAGCGGGCTGTTCAAATCCACCGACGGTGGCACCACCTGGAAGCCGCTCACGAAAGGTCTGCCGACCGCCGCCGACGGCCTCGGCCGCATCGGGCTGGACGTGTCCCGGTCGGACCCGAAGTGCCTGTTCGCGGTGGTGGACTGCCCGCGGCTGGGCGGGCTGTACCGCTCGGACGACGCGGGCGAGAGCTGGCGGCGGGTGAACGCCGAGCCGCGGCTGTGGGGCCGCGGCAGCGACTTCGCCGAGGTGAAGATCGACCCGAAGAACAAGGACGTGGTGTACGTCGCCAACGTGGCGTTCTACAAATCGGCCGACGGCGGGAAGACGTTCGCCAGCTTCAAGGGTGCCCCGGGCGGGGACGACTACCACACCGTCTGGATCAGCCCGGACGACTCGAACGTGATCCTGGCTGCCGCCGACCAGGGCGCCATCGTCACCGTCAACGGCGGGCAGACGTGGAGTTCGTGGTACAACCAGCCGACGGCGCAGTTCTACCACGTCAGTACGGACAACCGCTTCCCGTACTGGGTGTACGGCGGGCAGCAGGAGAGCGGGTCGGCGGCGGTGGCCAGCCGCGGGAACGACGGACAGATCACCCCACGCGACTGGCACCCGGTCGGGGTGGAGGAGTACGGGTACGTCGCCCCGGACCCGCTCAACCCGGACATCGTGTACGGCGGCAAGGTGCAGAAGTACGACCGCCGCACCGGGCAGGTGCAGGACGTGGCGCCGGAGGCCGCCCGCGGCGGGGCGTACCGGTTCCTCCGCACCGCCCCCATCCTGTTCTCCCCGGTGGACAAGAAGGCGCTGTACCTCGGGGCGAACGTGCTGTTCAAGACGACGGACGGTGCCCACAGTTGGCAGGTGATCAGCCCGGACCTGTCGCGGCCGGCGCCGGAGGTGCCCGAGAGCATCGGCGTGTACCGCACCCCGGCGATGGCCCGGCAACCCCGCCGCGGGGTGATCTACTCCGTCGCCCCGTCGTACACGGAGGCGGACACCATCTGGGCCGGGACGGATGACGGGCTGGTCCACGTCACCCGCGACGGCGGCAAGACGTGGGCCGACGTGACCCCGCCGGGGATGACCGCGTGGAGCAAGGTGGCCCAGATCGACGGCGGGCGGTTCGACGCCGGCACCGCCTACGTCGCCGTCATCCGCATCCGCCTGGACGACCAGAAGCCGCACGCCTACCGCACGCACGACGGCGGGAAGACGTGGGCGAAGATCGTCCGCGGGCTGCCGGACAACGGCCCGGTGAACGCCGTCCGCGAAGACCCGGTGCGGAAGGGGCTGCTGTTCGCGGCCACCGAGCGGGCGGTGTTCGTATCATTCAACGACGGCGACGACTGGCAGCCGCTGCGGCAGAACATGCCGGCTACGTCGGTCCGCGACCTGGTGATCCACGAGACCGACGTGGTGGTCGGTACCCACGGCCGGTCGTTCTGGATTCTCGACGACATCTCCCCGCTGCGGCACCTGTCGGCGAAGGCCGCGGCGGACGACGCGACCCTGTTCCCGCCCGCGGCCACCTACCGCGTTCGGCGGAGCGTGGCCACCGACACCCCGCTGCCGCCGGATGAGCCGACCGCCCCGAACCCGCCGGACGGGGCGGTGATCGACTACCGGCTGAAGGCCGCCGGCCCGGTCACGCTCGAAATCCTCGATGCGGCTGGGAAGCTGGTCCGCCGCTTCGCCAGCACGGACCAGCCCGAGGCGGTCAACCCGGACGCCTTGCAGATCGACCCGCGGTGGATTCGCCCGGCTCGCACCCTGCCGGCGACCGCCGGTTCGCACCGGTTCGTGTGGGATCTGCACTACCCGCCGCTGGACGGCCCGCGGAGCTACCCGATCTCGGCCATTTACCGCGACACGCCGAGCGAGCCGACCGGCCCGGCGGTGCCGCCGGGCAAGTACACGGTCAAGCTGACCGTCGGCGGTAAGGCGTATGAGCAGCCGCTGGTGGTGAAGATGGACCCGCGGGTGACGACCCCGGCCGCCGGGCTGGGCGAGCAGTTCAAGCTGTCGATGGCCTGCTACGACGGGATGAAGGAGGCGCGGGCGGCGGTGGCCGGGATTCGCGGCGTGCGGAAGCAACTGGCGGACGGCAAGGCGATGGCGGGTGAACTGGCCGCGGCGTTCGACGCCCTCGACGCGAAGTTGGCCGCGCTGGAAGGTGCGGGGGGCGGGCGGCGGGGCGGTGGTGGGGGACCGCCGCGGGAAGCCGGCCTGAACCGCACCGCGGGCGAGTTGAGCCGGCTACTCGCCATCCTGCAAGGGGCCGACGCCACCCCGACGACGCAGGCGGCCAAAGCTGCGACCACCGCCCGTGCCGAACTGGACGGGTCCCTCGCCCGGTGGAAGGAACTGCGGGAGAAGGACCTCGCCGACCTGAACACCAAGCTGAAGGCCGCCGGCCTGACGGCCATCGACGCCGGCAAGTGACCGCCGGCTCACCGCTCGTACAGTTCGAGCGGCAGGCCGTCCGGGTCGGCGAAGAAGGTGAACCGCTTGCCGGTGAATTCGTCCACCCGCACCGGCTCGACGGCCACCCCGTGGCGGGTGAGGTGGGCGACCGCCGCGGCCACGTCGGCCACCTCGAACGCCAGGTGCCGCAGGCCGCACGCCTCCGGGTACGACGGCCGCGGCGGCGGGGCCGGGAACGAGAACAGTTCGACCTGCACGCCGTCCGGCAGCCGCAGGTCGAGCTTGTACGAGTCGCGGTCCGCCCGGTACACCTCGGCCACCACCTCCAACCCGAGGACGCGGACGTAGAAGTCCTTCGACTGGGCGTAGTCCGAACAGATGACGGCGACGTGGTGCGCCCGCAGGATGTTCATCCGTGGCCTCCGGTTCAGGCGGCGCCGACCGCCGGCCCCACCGCCCGCAGGAGCGGGCACCCGTCCGTCGCCGGTTCACCCCGGCGGTAGCGGGCGAGCAGTTCGTGCGACCGCCGGGCCAGCATCCGCCGCACCTCCCGCCGCTTCCCCTTCACCCGCTCGATCCGCATGGTTTCGTAGGCGGTCGTCTGGTGCCGCAGCCAGGCGATCACCGCAGCCTCCGCCCGTTGGTCGACCGGAATCCGCTTCGTCCGGGCGACGGTGCCGCTGCCGACCGGGGTGGCGTGATCGGTCACCGCCCGGGCGAGCCGGGTGGCGAGGTCGGCGTGACTCGGGTGGAACGCCAGAAACCCCACCACCGCCCCGAAGAAATCCTCCACGTACTCGGCCTGGGCCGCCTCCCGGCGGCGGGCGTCCGCCATCTTCTTTTTCGCGAAGCTCTCGGTGGACCGCTCGACTTCCAGTTCGACCCGCACCTGCTCGACGGTCGCGGCCGGTGCCCACACGCCCAGGGAGAACACCTTCCGCCCTTTCTTCTCGGCCACCGGCCAGGCGTCGCCGGCGGCTTTCACCCGGCGGGTCAGGGCGGCATCGCCGGGCGGGAGCAGAACCCAGCCGTCGGGCACGGTCAGCACGCGACCGTCGGCGGTGCGGACGGTGTTCGGGGCCGGGCCGGGGGAGAACGTCGAGGCGGTCGGGTGGCTCATCCCGGACATATCGGCCGGGGGCGTCCGATGGCTTCAGCCCGCGTTGCCGGTGTGTAACCGGTAGGCAATCGCCCCGACGAGGGCGACGTGCAGGGCGACCACCACCCAGAAGGCGATGACGAACGACCCCTTCCGGGTCTTGTGGCGGAACCGCCGCCGGGCCAGGACCGCCCCCGGCCACCCGCCGACCAGGGCCAACACGAGCAGCGTCCGTTCGGGCACCCGCCGCCCGCCGGCGGCGGCCCGCCGCTTGTCGAACCCGAAGGCGGCGAAGGTGACGAGGCTCATGACGCCCACCAGGGCGAGGTAGACGGCGACGGTGGTGCCGGTCATTTCTTCCCCGCCCGCTTTTCGAACCGCTCCAGCCAGTCGAGCAGGATGACGTCCTTGATCGCCTTCGATTTCCGTAGCTCCTCGGGCGGCGTGCCCCAGTAGAAGCTCACCCACCCGGCGGCGTGGGGGCCGACCCGGTCGATGAACTGGTCGAGCTCTTTCGGGGAGCACTTCAGCGGGAACGTCTCCTCGACCACCACCGGCTTGCCGACCGCGAACCCCTTCAGCGTGTCCGCCGCCGCGTCCAGCTTGCCCGCCTCGGGGTACAGGTGGGCGGACACGAAGTCGAGGTCGCCCGCCACCTTCTCGGGCACGAACCCGGAGGTCAGCCCTTTGCGGTCCAGGCTCCAGTCCACCAGGCCGACTGTGACCAGATGCCGGTCGTCCGCCTTTCGGACGGCGGCGGTCAGGTGCTTCACCCACGCGCGGGCGATGTCCGGCCGGGGGCGGTCCGCCTGGTCGAGCGAGATCATTTGCACGAAGTGCTTGCCGGCGAACGCCGGGCCGAGCCAGTCGCCGTCCTTCCGCTTCCCGCCGGGCACCACCGGCTCGTTCATCAGGTCGTAGCAGAACACCGCCGGGCTGCCCTTTCCCCGCCCGGCCACCGCCGCCCAGAACCGGGCCTGCGCGTCCCACCGCCCCTGCTCGGTCAGTTTGTCGTACCAGCCCGGCACGTCCGCCTTGTGGTAGCACCCGAGGCCGGTCAGGTTCAGGTACACGCCGGTGGTTTCGGCCAGCCGGAGCAGGTTCGACAGTCGGTCGAGGGACTTCTCGTTCGGTTTGTCCGGACCGTCCATGAACTTGCCGAACTGCAGGTGGACGCGGACGACGTTCGCCCCAAGCTTCTTCATCCTGGCGAAGTCCCGCTCGACCTTCTCCCACTCAGTGTGCCAGTAGTCTTCGAGCAGCCGCCCCGCCTCGTCGTGGTCGTAGTTGAAGCCCCAGGGGATGAACGCCTTGCCGGTGGGTTCCAGCGTGAACCCGGTGCGGTCCTTGGCGACGACGATTCGGGGCGGGTCAACGGCCAAGGCGGTGGCAGAAATCACGACGGCCGAGAGCGTGACGAGTGTTCGCACGGCGACTGCTCTGGGAAAGTGAGGAAAAGCCGATGTATGCACTCTGGCCGTTGTCGGGCAGTGGATTCGGCGAGCGGACCCTTGGCCCGTCGCAGCGGCGATGCCGGAGGGCAGAAGGACGACGGGCGTCATCGCTTACAAACCTGGGCGGCGGCAACGAAAAAACCCGCCGGGAAGTCCCGACGGGTTCGTGTGCCGAGGACAGGACTTGAACCTGCACCCCCTTGCGAGGACCAGCACCTCAAGCTGGCGCGTCTGCCAATTCCGCCACCTCGGCCTGTGCAGTGAAAAGTAGGAGTCGGGCCGCGGCCGATCAAGGGCAGTTCCGGCGGGCGAAAAAAGAACCCCGGCGTTCGCCGGGGTTCTATGGCTGGGCGTAGCCGGGACGTCACGCGACAGCGGTCTTCCGCCGGCGGAGCAGGGTGACGACCCCACCGACGGCGACGGCGCCGAACACGGTCATCGACGCCGGCTCGGGGATCACGCGGGCGAACCCGTACCCGAGGGCGAAGCTGTTCACCTGGCCGCTGGTGTTCGTGCTGCGGCCGGAGATGATGTACAGCAGACCGAGCGCTTGCAGTTGGGCCCGCAGTTGAGCTTCACTCTGCCCGTCCAGGCTGATGGCGTAGTAGATGGCGAACTCGCGGGAGGCGCCGTTGGCCACGTTCAGGAACTCGATCTCGATGCCGGCGCCGATGTCGGCCGGGCCGAACGTGCCGCCGGCCGGCGGGATGAGCGACCCCCAGCCGTCGAGCGGGTTGCCGCTCTGGAACCCCTGGAACGTGCTCTGCTTGAAGTCGCCGGCGGCGGCGTTGGCGGTGATGATCTCGGAGAACGGCGTCGGGTTGATGTCCCAGTCGCCGAGCCGCCGGTAGTTCATCGTGTTGGTGGCGCCGGACAGGTTGGTCATCTTCACGTCGATGGCCATCACGTTGCTGGCCACGAAGCTGAAGGCGTGGTCCACCCGCAGCGCGTTCCCGGACCCGTTGTTGATGAACCCGCTGGTGGTGGCGGACGACGGCAGGAACGACGAGCCGTTGGACACGAAGTTCTGGTTGCCCAGGTACTGCGGCTGAACCCGCCCGCCGATCCCGCCGACCGAAGCCCCCCACCCCTCGTGCGGGGTGCCCGGCGAAATCGGGTCAAACCCGTTGCTGTTCCGCCGGAAGCCGATGTACGGCCCCGGGTCGAAGATGTTGCCGCCGGTATCGATGCCGACCGTCACCGCCCCGCCTGGCCCCGTAATGACCCCCGCGTCCGTCGTGCCGACCGCGGCGACGCTCATCACGATGGCCAGCGCGAACTGTTTCCACAGTCGCATGACGCACCTCCTGGGTTGGGCGATCGTGGTGGCGGGATCGGACTACCCCTAGCCGAGAGGCCCGCCACGGTTGTGGGACGATCACCCCAGGTTCGAGTTCGACACCGAGAGCGTGTCGGAGAAACCGACTAACCGGACATACCGATTAGAGATTTTGTAGAGATTAAACCGCGCCGGTCTTGACAAGTAAAGAGGATTCTCAATGGAAGCATGAAATTTTCGCCGAGAGACGATTGGTCGTCCCGCGAGTACGAAACAATACCGGGTGAACCGGCGTTACATATTGTCCGAACTTAAGTTGCGGCGAATAAATCCGATTAAGCCCGACGCGATCACCCCTCCGAACACGACGAGTGACAGCGGCTCTGGCACTGCCGCGGGGGCAGCCGTCAGGGTGATGCGAATGTTCGCTTCAGCCAAGGCCGAGCCACTGGTACCCTGTACGAACGACTGCGACTGTAGGTACAAGCGGTAATTGCCCGTCGCCAGGAATGGGATGGAGTACGGGAACGACGCCCCATCCAGGCTGCCGCCAGAGCCGCTGCCCGGCACGCCGGAGTTGTTCTCGTCAAACCGCCCGAAGTCCCACGTCTCGTTCGTCCCCAGGTTGAGAAGGTAGCCGTAGACGTCCGTGTACGTCCAGTTGTTCGCCGCGTCGCTGCTGGAGCGGGTCGCGGTGTAGCCGATGTTCAGCAACCCGCCGGTCGCCTCGGTGACGCTGAAATCCACGTAATATCCGTAATCTCGTGTGCCGCCGGGGCTGCCCAGGTTGCCGGCGCTCAGCCCGAACGCGGTGGACGATGCCCCGCTACGGGCGGCGAACGTGTTGCCCAGGATGTCGATCACCGTGCCGCTGGTTGTGTGGCTGAACTGGGCGGACGCTCGGTTGCCGGCAAGGGGTGGCCCGAACCCGTTCGTCACCAGGAAGGAGTTGGACGCACCCAGTGCGGTCGAGCCGCCGGAGTTGGCCGACCCGTTCACGTTCGCTTCCAGGTATGCCTTCCCGCCGACGAAGGTGAAGGGCGCCGCGAGGGCGGGGGCGGCAAACAGGCCGAGGAGCGAGACAATCAGGGCACACAGACGGGACATTGTAACCTCCTGTAGGGGGAACGAGCGATCCGTCTGCTACCCCGGCGGACGGACCGCTGTCCGGGTGCTGAGGGGGCACCCGGCAAGTTCCGGATTGAGTCTAATCGCACGGC
>CANJKY010000117.1 GCA_947474875.1 Gemmataceae bacterium | reverse complement strand
GACTGCCGCGGCTGCCACCACGGCAAAAACCCTACGGGCGCAGAGAAAATCTGCTGCCCCGCTCGTCGCTTACGTCGGAACGTTCAGCTCGCCGCTGAAGGACACCCTACCGACGCAAGTGGACCTGCCGCCGGGCAACGGCCGCGGCATTCACATCTTCCACGTCGACCGCACAACAGGGGCGATGACCCCCGCGGGCGTGTTCGAGTCGGGCATCAGTCCGAGTCACCTCGTCGTAAACAACTCCGGAACCAGGCTTTATTCAGCCAACGAGACTGACCGTGTGGGCACCGGGAAACCGCCGGAGGGGACGGTGAGTTCGTTCGCCGTCGATCCGAAAGACGGGGGCCTGAAGCTGCTCAACACCGTCCGATCCGGCGGGGCCGGGCCGACGTATGTAAGCCTGCACCCGTCCGGGAAATGGCTGTTTGTAGCGAACTACTTCGGCGGGTCGGTGGCTGTGCTACCGATCAAGGACGACGGCCAATTGGGCGAACCGACCGACGTGAAAGTGGACGAGGGCAAGGTCGGGCCGACGAAGGCCAAAAACGCCCCGAAGGGAAGCTTCGCGATCAGCGGGCACGACCGCACCCATGCCCACCAAATCCTGCCCGATCCGACTGGCAAGTTTGTGCTGCACGTCGATCTCGGGTTGGACCGGCTATTCGTGTGGAAGTTCAACGCTGACAAGGGTTTGTTAACGGCGAACGAACCTTCGGGAGTATCCTTCCCGCCGGGCGACGGCCCGCGGCATGTTTGCTTCCGCCCGAACGGCAAACACCTGTACTCAGTACAAGAAGAAGGCTCCACGGTGGTGCGGTTCGACTACGATGGCGACACCGGCAAACTGAACGAGCGACAAACCATCTCCACGCTGCCCGACGGCTATGCCGGCAGCAACTTCTGCTCGGAAATCCTCGTATCGCCAGATGGCAACTTCGTTTACGTCGGCAATCGGCTTCACGACAGCATCGCGTACTATTCGGTTCGTAACGACGGCCGACTGGCTTACGAGGGGGAGGAGTGGACGCGGGGCAATTACCCGCGGAGTTTCGCGTTCGACCCGACCGGCGAGTTCCTGTACTGCTGCAACCAGCGGGCGGACCATGTAACCGTCTTCGAGGTGAACCGCGAACTCGGTCGGCTGAGTTTCACCGGCCAGTACGTTCCGGTGGGGAACCCGTCTTGCGTCACGTTCTTCGATCTGGGCAAGGCGGGGTGAGTCGTGGTCTTGCCTTCCATGTCGCCACTGGGTGCGATGCGGAGAGGATACACCTCTGGTTGAGCAGGTGGCAGTCGCCACCATCAATGTGAACAGCGTGAATGCCCGGCTGCCGGTGTTGCTCCGCTGGCTGGCCACTGCCGCGCAAGTAAGGGCTACGACGCCAAAACCCAGCGCAGCATTCGCCCACCCGGACACCCGCACGCCGGACACCCGCACGCGGGTCATCGGTGTGCTCTCCGCCAACATTTCACCACACTCAATACCTGGAGTCCATGTCCGTAGCCATCGGCCACTTCCGAGAAGAATCGCCCAGAGTAGTCCCGCCAGAATAACACTTTTCGGTTGACACCAGCGACGCAAACGTAGATTCTACCAAACTGATAATTCCCGCCTCCGCCGTGTGTTTGGATCGGTGACGCCCGGCGATCTTCGAGTTTATTTCCGAACAGTAGACGGTAACGCAAACTCTCTCGATACCTTTGTGCGCTGGGCACAGTAAGTTGCTATTCGCCGGTGCTACCAACAGCTCACATGGGCCGTTTTGGCTGCAATAAGGCTTGATATGCGTATCTCCATTTCCTGCGGGTTGGTGGCACTAGCCTGTTTATGTGTCGGATCTGCGTCGGCCGCCGACCCGGTGGACTTCACCAAACACATCCGCCCGATCCTCGAAAAGAACTGCGTGTCGTGCCACGGGGCGACGAAGCAGAAGGCCGGGCTAAAACTCGACCTGGGCAAGCGGGTGCTGAAAGGCAGTTTGAACGGGCCGGTGGTGGTGGCGAAGAAGTCGGGCGAGAGCAAGCTGGTTCACGCCCTGAACGGCACCGGCGAAGCCGGTCAGATGCCGCCGGACGGCCCGCTGCCCGACGCCGAGATCAAGCTGATCGCCCGCTGGATCGACGAGGGGGCGGTCATCCCGGCGGACGAAGTTGACCCATCGAGTCAGCACTGGGCGTTCGTGCCGCCGAAGAAGGCGGCCGTGCCGGCCGGCGTTCACCCGATCGACCACCTGATGGCCGCCGAGTGGGCGAAGCGGAACGTGACGCCCGCCCCGGAAGCGGACGCCGCCACCCTCGTTCGCCGCCTGCACCTCGACCTGACCGGCCTCCCCCCCACGCCCGAGCAGGTGGACCGCTTCCGCATCGACGAGTACGAGAAGCGGGTGGACGAGTTGCTCGCCTCGCCCGCCTACGGGGAGCGCTGGGGACGGCACCTCCTCGACGTGTGGCGGTACTCGGACTGGTACGGGTTCGGCGGCGAACTGCGGAACAGCCAGAAGCACATCTGGAACTGGCGGGACTGGGTGGTTGAGAGCCTGAACGCGAACAAACCCTACAACCGCATGATCCGCGAGATGCTGGCCGGGGACGAGATCGCCCCCGCCGACCCGGCCGTGGTGCGGGCCACCGGATACCTCGCCCGCAGCTACTACAAGTTCAACCGCAACGTGTGGCTGGACGACGTCGTCGAGCACACCGGCAAGGCGTTCCTCGGCATCACCCTTAACTGCTGCCGCTGTCACGATCACATGTATGACCCGATCAGCCAGGAGGAGTATTTCCGCTTCCGCGCTATCTTCGAACCGCACCAGATCCGCCTCGACCCGGCGGCCGCCGAGATCGACCCGGAGAAGCGGGGTGTGTGCCGGGTGTACGACGCCGACGCGAAGGCGGCGACGTACCTGTTCGAGCGGGGTAACGAGAAGCAGCCGAAGAAAGACAAGCCACTCCCACCCGGCGTACCCATGGCCATCGCCCCGAGCGGGTTCGCCCCGAAAGAGATCGCGTTGCCGTCGGCGGTGGCACACCCCACGCTCCGCGAGGCGGTGCAGAAAGCTCAGATCGAGTACGCGGCGGCGCAGATCAAGCAGTTCAAGGCCGAGCCGCGGAACAAGGTGGCGGTGGTGCAACTCCAGGCGGTGAAGGCGAAGCTGGCCGCGGATGCCGCCCGGTACGCCAAGCCTCCGCACCCGCGGGCCGCCGAACTGATCCGCCACGCCGTCGCCCTGCACCTGGAGACGATGGCGCTGGCCGCCGAGGCGGACCTGGCCGAGGCCGAGGAAGCGCTGAAGGCGTTGAAAGACGGGAAGGGCGTCGAAGCCCAGAAGAAAAAGATCGCCGACTTGAAGCCGAAGGTAAACGCGGCGCGGAAGGCGTGCGAGACGCCGCCGGCCGACTACCCGCCGCTCATGCCCAGTTACCCGGAGGCGTCCACCGGGCGGCGGACGGCGCTGGCCGGCTGGATCGCGTCGAAGGACAACCCGCTCACCGCCCGCGTGTTCGTCAACCACATGTGGATGCGGCACTTCGGCCAGCCGCTCGTGCCCTCCGTGTTCGACTTCGGCAAGAACGGCCGCCCGCCGAGTCACCCCGCCCTGCTCGACTGGCTGGCCGTCGAGTTCGTGCAGTCCGGATGGGACGTGAAGAAGCTGCACCGCCTGATGCTCACCAGCCGGGCGTACCGGATGCGATCAAGCTTCATCGGCCCAGAAGCAAACGCCAACCGCAAGGCCGACCCGGACAACCTGTTGGTGTGGAAGATGAACCCGCGGCCGCTCGAAGCCGAGGCGATCCGCGACAGTCTGCTGTCAGTCTCCGGGCTGCTCGACCCGACAGCGGGCGGGCCGGAACTGGACCACACCGACGACGCGGCGAAGTTGCGCCGCAGCCTGTACTACCGGCACGCGCCGGAGAAACAGATGCCGTTCCTGACCGCGTTCGACGGCCCCAGCCCGACCGAGTGCTACCGCCGGGCGACCACCGTTGTGCCGCAACAGGCAATGGCGCTGGTGAACAGCAAACTCTCGGCCCGCGCCGCCGACGCGGTGGCGAAGGGGCTGACCGCGAACGAGCCGGGCGAGGTGGTGGCCGAGGTGTTCCGTAAACTGCTCGGCCGCCCGCCGACCGAGATCGAGGCGAAGCTGTGTGCCGAGTATCTGATGAACAACCCGCCCGCCGCTCTGGTGCAAGCGATCTTCAACCACGCGGATTTCACTACGATCCGGTGATCAGCGGTTGATCGGCAATACGGCCACCCGTGCCGTTTTGCCGTTGACAGGCACCCATAATAGTGGAAAATTATTCCTAGTGTTGTGGTGTCGCCCTGCCCGCAGGAGATCCGTCCCATGAAAGTCTTCGTGTCGAGCACCGGTCGGTTCTTCTTCAATCTGAGCGCGAACGTGGGGGTGAACTCGCCGAACAAGAAGGATGACGTGGAACTCGTGCAGTTCGCCTACTTCGCCATGTCCAAAGTCCCAGGCACCAGCCCGGCCCTCCGGCCCGTGTTCGCGGCCGTCAAACCCGGGGCGGCGTACACCGGGGCGGCGAACGATCCCCTCACCCAGGCGATCATTGCACACCAGAGAGACCGCGGCGGTACCCAAGACGGGCACATCAGCGTCATCAACAACCCGTCCGTCCAGTATTCCGCTGCCGACGGGCCGCACGTGTTCATGCTGGTCAGGCTGGTGAACAACATCTTCGACTTCATGCCGGACGACTACCCGCGGCTCGACAAACACCCCTCTTGCCCGGCCGAACTGAAGAGGGCGGTGCGGGCGATCCTCCTACCGAACCCCGGCTGACCCACCTCGGTCGGCTTCTCCCCTCGTCACCGAACGCACCATGCCCCATTTCCACCGCCGCGATTTCCTCTCGTCCGGGCTGGCCGGCATCGCCCTCGCCTCGCTGCTGCATCGCGACGGGTTGCTCCGCGCCGACGACGAGAAGTGGACCCCGCCGGACGGGCAACCCCACTTCAAGCCGAAGGTGAAGCGGGTGATCTGGCTGTTCATGGTCGGCGGCACCAGCCACGTTGAGGCGTTCGACCCGAAGCCGGAACTGAACAAGTACGACGGCAAGACGATCGACAGCACCCCGCACAAGGCGGTCGCCGAATCCCCGTTGGTGAAGAAGAACCTCCGCGAGTTCGTGCCCGGCCTGCACAAGGTGCAGCCGAAGCTGATGAAGATGCAGACCGGGTTCAAGAAGTACGGCAAGTCCGGGCTGGCGGTGAGCGACTGGTGGCCGCACGTCGGCGGCATCGCCGACGACATTGCGGTGGTGCGGAGCATGTGGACCACCGACAACGACCACGGCGCCCAGCTCCAGTTCCACACCGGCCGGCACGCGCTTGAAGGCCCGTTCCCCACCATCGGCTCGTGGGTGCGGTACGGTCTCGGTTCGCTGAACGACGACCTGCCCAGTTTCGTGGTGCTGGGCAAGCCGCTGGCCGACTGCTGCGGCGGCACGTTCGGGCACGGCGGCAACTACCTCGGGCCGGAGTACAGTGGAGTGCCGCTGCTCGTCGATGCGAAGAACCCGCTGCCGTTCCTGCCGGGCAAGGGGCAGTCGACGGGCAAGCAGCGGGAGCAGTTCGACCTGATCCGCATGCTGAACGAGCATGTCGCCGAGCGGACGCCGGACGACCCGGCGGTGCGGGCCAAAATCCAGAGCTACGAGCTGGCGTTCCGCATGCAGGCGGCCGTGCCGGAGGTGATGAAGCTGGACGCCGAGCCGGAGGACACCCGCAAGCTGTACGGCTTGGACCAGCCGGAGACGAAGGAGTTCGGGCAGATGTGCCTGGCCGCCCGTCGGTTGTCCGAGAAGGGGGTGCGGTTCGTACAGGTGTTCCACGGGAGCAACGGTGGGGCCGGGGCGTGGGACTCGCACGCCGACATCCTGAAGAACCACCCGCCGCTATGCAAACAGGTGGACCAGCCGATCGCCGCGCTGGTGAAGGACCTGAAGCAACGTAACCTGCTCGACGATACGCTCGTGGTGTGGGGGTCCGAGTTCGGCCGCACACCGGGCGCGGAGGGGAGTGCCGGCCGCGACCACCACCCCTACGGGTTCAGCGTGTGGCTGGCCGGCGGCGGGGTGAAGAAGGGGGTCGTCCACGGGGCGACAGACGAACTCGGGTTCCATGCCGTCGAAGATCGGCACTATGTGACGGATCTGCACGCCACCGTCCTGCACCTGCTCGGCCTGGACCCGCGGAAGCTGGCGGTACCCGGCCGCAAGCGGCTGGAGGTGGATTACGGCAAACCGATGTCGGCAGTGTTGCTTTAAGGCCAGTGGGGGCGTCGTAATAGGCTCTTTCCCACCCGCCCGTGGTGTGGTACTCTCATCTACTGCCTCCCCGCCGGATCACCGGAAGCGACGGTTGCTTCCGGCTTGCCAAGACCGCCCGCCTAGACCACACATGATGCAAACCGTCGTTGCCTTACTGCTCTTGGCCGTTTCGCCCGGGGCAGAACCGGACGCCAAACAGGTCGAGTATTTTGAGACCAAGATTCGCCCGGTTTTGATTGAGCACTGCTACTCGTGTCACTCCGCCGAGGCGAAGGGGAAGAAGAAGCTCCGCGGCGGTCTGCTGCTCGACACCAAAGCTGCCGTGCTGACCGGAGGCGATTCCGGGGCGGCGGTGGTGCCGGGCAAGCCGGCGGATAGTTTGTTGCTAAAAACGCTTAAGCACGACGGCGACATCAAAATGCCACCGAGCGGGAAGTTGCCTGACGCGGTGGTTAAGGACTTCGAGGCGTGGATCGCGGGTGGCGCCGCCGACCCACGCAACGACGCGGTGGCGACGGCCAGCTCCATCGAGATCGAGAAGGGCAAGCAGTTCTGGAGTTTCCAGCCCGTTCGGGAACCTTCGGTCCCCGAAGTTCCAGTTTCTAAGTTCCAGGTTCCAAGTCCGATCGACAAGTTCGTTGCCGCGAAGTGGGCCGAACAGAAGCTCACCCCCGTCGGCCCGACTGACAAGCGGACGCTACTCCGCAGGGTCTACCTCGACCTGACCGGTCTGCCTCCCTCCGTCGAGAACGTGGAGGCGTTCGAGAAGGACATCTCGCCTGATGCGTTCGCCAATGTGGTCGAGAAGTTGCTCGCCAGCCCGCAGTACGGGGAGACGTGGGCGCGGCACTGGCTGGACGTGGCCCGGTACGCCGAGGACCAGGCGCACACGTTCGGCGTGCGGCCGAAGACCCAGGCGTGGCGGTATCGCGACTGGGTGATCCAGGCGTTCAACGACGACATGCCCTACGACCGCTTCGTGAAGATGCAACTCGCCGCCGACATGCTGCCCGATGCCCCGGCGGATGCGTTCGAGAAGTACGCCGGCCTCGGTTTCCTCGGGTTGGGGGCGGAGTATTACCGCGACGCCGGGTGCGGTCCGCGGGCGGACGCCGACGAACTCGACGACAAGGTGGACACGCTCACCCGAGGTTTCCTCGGGCTGACGGTGGCGTGCGCCCGCTGCCACGACCACAAGTTCGATCCCATTCCGACCAAGGACTACTACGCCCTGGCCGGGGTGTACGTCGGCACCAAGCTGACGGACACCCCGCTCGCACCGGCCGCCGAGGTGAAGGCCCACGCCGACGCCCAGGCCAGGGTGAAGGAGGCCGAGGGCAGGCTGAAGAAGGCGAAAGACGAACAGAAGAAGCTGGAGAAGGAGAAGAAGGACGACAAGGAGTCGATCAAGGCCGCGGCCAACAAGGTGAAGGAACTGAACGCCGAGGTGGACAAGCTGAAGAAGGCGATGCCGCCGGCCCCGCCGGTGGCCCACGTGCTCAGCGGTAACGGCCCCGGCATGAAGGTCATGGTGCGCGGCAACCCGACGGTGTTCGGCGAGGACGCCCCGAAAGGCTTCCTGCAAGTGCTGCCATCGGCGGGCAAGTCGGGCAAGGACTTCGACCGCCTGGCTCTCGCCAATAGCATCGCCAGCAAGGACAACCCTCTCACCGCCCGCGTGATCGTCAACCGGGTGTGGGCGTGGCACTTCGGCCGCGGCATCGTCGGCACTCCGAGCAACTTCGGCACGCTGGGTGAAGCCCCGAGCAACCAGCCGCTGCTCGACTGGCTGGCGGCGAACTTCGTGAAGAACGGGTGGTCGCTCAAGTGGCTGCACCGGCAGATCGTGCTGAGCGGCGTGTATCAGCTCGACAGCCGGCCGGACGAAGCCAACGACAAGGTCGACGCCGCAAGCGTGTACCTGTGGCGGGCGAACCGCCGGCGGTTGGACGTGGAGCAGTGGCGGGACGCAATCCTGAGTGTGAGCGGCACGTTGGATAAATCCACCGGCG
>CANJKY010000116.1 GCA_947474875.1 Gemmataceae bacterium | reverse complement strand
GGGGGGGCCGGGGGCCCACCTACTGGTATTGGGGGGCCACCGCCCCACCCTACTTGAGGCACTCATGGATTTCCGCCTGCCCCCCCTCGGCGAGGGCATCGACTCCGCGACCGTCGTGGCCGTGCGGGTGAAGCCGGGCGACGCCGTGTCAGCCGGTCAGGAACTGATCGAGGTGGAGACGGACAAGGCGTCCATGCCGGTCACGGCCGAGGCCGCCGGCACGGTGGACCAGATCGCCGTCAAGCCGGGCGACAAGCTGACCGTCGGGGCGGTGGTGCTGACGCTGAACGCGTCGGCGAACGGAACCGCGAAGCCGGCTGCGTCGCCTCCGCCCGCTGTTTCTCCGCCACCGCCACCCGCACCCGCTCAACAGCCGGCTGACGCCGGCCGCTCGCCCCAACCGTCGGCTCCCTCCCGCGTCGAGTTCAAACTACCCCCGCTCGGCGAGGGCATCGACGGCGGCACGGTCGTCGCGGTGAAGGTCAAACCCGGCGACGCCGTGAACGCCGGTCAGGAATTCCTGGAGGTGGAGACGGACAAGGCGTCCATGCCGGTGGCGATCGACGTGGCCGGCCGGGTGGACGAGGTACGGGTGAAGGCCGGCGACAAGGTGTCGGTCGGGGCGGTGATCGCGGTGCTGAGCGGGACCCCGAGCGCGGCGGCCGAGGCGAAGCCGCAAGCGGCTTCGAAACCGCAGCCGGCTTCCCCCCCTTCGAAGCCGCTTGCGGCTTCGCCTCCGACGGCTGCGGAACCCGGCCGGCCCATCGCCAACGGCAAGAAAGACCTCACCCCCGCCGGCCCGGCTACCCGCCGGCTGGCCCGCGAGTTGGGCGTTGCCCTGATGGAAGTGAAGCCGACCGGCCGCGGCGGGCGGGTGACGCTGGACGACGTGAAGGGGTTCGTGCGGGTCGAGCGGCAGGCGGTGAAGGCGGGCGGCGGCGGGTCGTTCAGCGGCAGCGTGGTGAACGCCTTCACCCTCCCGTCGCTGCCCGACTTCAGCAAGTTCGGCGAGGTGGAGAAGAAGCCGGTCGCCAAGATCCGCGAGACGATCGCCAAGAACCTGACGATCGCCTGGCGGACCATGCCGATGGTCACGCAGAACGACCTGGCGGACATCACCGACCTGGAGGCCGGGCGGAAGCGGATCGTCGAGACGCTGCCGAAGGGCGCGCCGAAGATCACCTGGACGGTGCTGGCGGTGAAGGCGTGCGTGGCCGCGCTCAAGGAGTTCCCGAACTTCAATAGCAGCTACGACATGAACGCCGGCGAGTTGGTGCTGAAGAAGTACTTCCACATCGGCATCGCGGTGGACACCGAGCGGGGCCTGGTGGTGCCGGTGATTAAAGACGCGGACAAGAAGAGCGTGCGGGACATCGCCACCGAGGTGCAGACGCTGGCCGAGAAGGCCCGCGGCGGCAAGCTGGCGATCGACGAGATGCGGGGCGGCACGTTCACCATCACCAACCTGGGCGGCATCGGCGGCACCAGTTTCACCCCCATCGTCAACTACCCGGAGGTGGCGATCCTGGGCATGTGCCGGTCGGCGCTGCAACCGGTGGTGAAGGACGGGCAGATCGTCCCGCGGCTGATGCTGCCGCTGAGCCTGACCTACGACCACCGCGTCATCGACGGGGCGGACGGCGCCCGGTTCACCAGCCGCCTCGTGCAACTGTTCAGCGACCCGATGCGGCTGCTGATGGAGAGTTAACGGTAGAATGGAGGAACCCGACGGAGGCACGCCATGCGGATCACCCGCCTGTTCATCGACAACTACAAGTGCTTCGTCGGGTTCGACTTCAAGCCGCAGGCCATCCAGCCGATCTTTGGTCTGAACGGCACCGGGAAGAGTACGTTCTTCGAGGTGCTGGCCTCGTTGAAGCAGGTCGTCACGCTAGGCCACCCGATCAGCGACCATTTCGGCGAGCGTGTATTGACCCGATGGCTACCGACTCGTTCGATTCACATCGTGCTGGAGATAGGACACGATGATTGGGAGTACCGTTACGAGCTGAAAATTGTTCTCGATGGCACGACCAACTATCCCGAGGTCCGACAAGAGGTTCTGAAGACACAGCACCGTACACTTTTTGAACGAAATGATGACCGTGCAGTCCTGCATAATGACATGGACGGGACTTCACAAGAGTTACTTGTCGATATGAGCCGGTCGGGTCTGTCCTTGGTCAACCCCCGCCGTGGAACTAACTTGTTGGTTGGATTCCGCTCCTGGCTCGCAAATCTGCATCTCATCGCTTTGCACCCAGGGTTGATGAGGGAATCGTCCAGTGCGGGTGAAGAGACCACACTGAATTGGGGAGGCAGCAACTTCGTTTCTTGGCTTCGGCACATCGCCCAAAAGCAATTGGCGGCGATGGGCGATCTAAATACGGATCTTCGGGAAGCACTCGAAGGCTTCGATTCTCTCCGCTTGGATTCCGAAGGGGGTCGTAGGGTTCTCCGAACGCTGATGCGGGATCGAGAAGGTCATTTTAAAGGCATCCCGTTCGACTTTGGAGAGTTGTCCGACGGCCAGCGAGTGCTGATCGCACTGTACACGATCTTGCACGGCGTGAAGGGCAGGGATGTCGTACTCTTGTTGGACGAACCGGCAAACTACCTCGCTCTAGCCGAGATCCAGCCGTATCTTGTCCGCCTCCGCGATGCCGTAGGGGATGGGGTCGCGCAGGTGTTCGTCGTCACCCACAACCCCGAGGCCATCAACTACCTCGCCCCGGACGGCGGAGTCATCTTCGACCGGCCGGACGGCGGGTCGGTGAGAATCCTCCCGTTCCCGGAGGTCAACCCGGACGGCATCACGGCGGCGGAGTTGCTCGCACGTGGGTGGGTCGATGGATGAGCCGCCGGCAAACCCAAATCGTGGTGGTGTGCGAGGATCGTACCCAAGAGGTGTTCCTGCGAAGGTGCCTCCAACAACTTGGATACCACCCGAAGCGGGTCCGTACAGAGACGGCCCCGCGTGGTCGTGGTGCCGGCGAGCGGTTCGTCCTTACCCAGTACGCTCACGAGTTAACCCAGTATCGCATTCGCAGTCATCGCAACCCACAGTTCCACCGCCTCGTAGTTGTGATCGATGCCGACACTGGCACCGTCCGCGAACACGAAGTAGAACTGACTGCCGCGGCGATCAGCACCGGCCAATCACCACGTCAACCCCGAGAGGGAATTGTTCACCTCATCCCCAAGCGGAACGTCGAGACGTGGATTCACCGACTGCTCGGGAATCCGGCGGATGAGGCCACGGACTACAAGCCGGCCTATCGTAGCCGACACGAGCGCGATTACTGCCAACCGGCTGCGGAACAGCTAGTGGCGATCGTCCGTGACCCGACCCAAACGTCGGACCTCCCGTCCCTCAACCTGGCGGTGACGGAGCTTCGGCAGAAACTGAACGGAACACACTGAACCCCTTCTCCCCATGAACCCAGCCCGCCAAGCCGTCATCACCGAGCCATTCAAGGTCGCGGTTCGGGAGGTGCAACTGCCCGACCCGGCCGCGAACCAGATCCTGGTCGGCGCGGAGTACTCCGGCGTGTCCGCCGGCACCGAACTGGCCGTGTACACCGGCAGCCACCAATGGCTGAAAGACCCGGCCATGCCGGACTGGAAGTTCCCGTTCAAGAGCGGGTACTCGGCCGCCGGGCGGGTGCTGAAAGTCGGCAAGGACTTCCCCGGCGGGTTCAAAGAGGGCGACCGGGTGAGCTTCCCCGGCAACCACGCCTCGGCCGAACTGCTGACGGTCGGGCACGAGCGGTGCCGGGTGTGGAAGATGCCGGACGGCCTGACCAGCGAGAAGGCGGCGGTGGCGGTGATCGCCCGGTACGGGTTCGGGGCGAGCGTGCGGGTCGGGCTGACGCTCGGCCGCAGTTGCGCGGTGCTGGGGCTGGGCATCATCGGCCAGTTCGCCCTGCGGTGCGCCATCGCGGCCGGCATGTCGCCGGTGGTGGGCATCGACGCGGTGAAGATGCGGCGGGAGGCGGCGACGAAGGCCGGGGCGGATTTCGTCATCGACCAATCGACGCCGGACGTGAAGCAGCAACTGGCGAACTTCCTGGGGGCGAAGGGGGCGGAAGTGGTGATCGACGCCACCGGGGTGCCCGCCGCCATCCCCACCGCCATGAGCTACGCCTGCGACGCCGGGCAGGTGGTGGTGGTCGGCTCGCCCCGGGGGAAGGCGGCGGAGGTGAACTTCTACGACGACCTGCACCGCCGGTACATCGAGGTGACGGGCGCCCACGGGAACATGCTGTTCGAGCCGGCGCACACCCGCCTGGCCGGGGCGTGGGACATCAACAAGGCGCAGCACTGGCTGCTGCGGGCGATCGCGTCCGGGCGGCTGAGCCTGGCCGGGCTGGTGACGCACACCATCGCCCCGGAACAACTCGGCGACGCCTACGAGGGGCTATTGAAAGACAAGGAGAACTGGCTCGGGGTGGTGGTGCGGTGGGTGTGAGCGGAATGCCGCCTCCCGGCGGCCCGCGCGAGCTACAATTCCCCCGTCCAGGCGGTATCGCCCACCCCGCAGAAAGTCGAGGTACCTGTGCAAGTGAAAGTGTCCGCCCGCCACGGGCAGTTGAGTGACGAACACCAGGCCGAGATCGCCGAGAAGGCGGAGAAGCTGCTCACCTACTTCGAGCGGATCAGCATGATCGAGGTGACGGTCGACCTGGCCAACCACGACACCAAGCACCAGATGAAGGTGGAGATCCTGGTGAACGCCGAGCACAAGCACGACTTCGTCGCCCACCACTCGGATCCGGACCTGTCGGCGGCGGTGAACGGGGCGATCGACAAGATCAAGCAGCAGGTGAAGCACTATAAAGAGAAGGTGCAGGACCACCGCCGCAACCCGTCGCACGGGGGCGAGGGCGGGATCAAGCCGTAAGGCCGGGGGCGCGGGGGATGCGGTTCACCAACTTCCTGAAGCGGGGGGCCATCCTCCCGGACCTGGCCGCCGGCACGCGGGAGGAGGCCATCGCCGAGATGGTGGCCGCCCTGCACGCCGCCGGGGCGATCGACGACGCCAGCCGGGCGGACGTGACCGCCGCCGTCCTCCGCCGCGAGCAGCTCGGGTCCACCGGCATCGGCCGGGGGATCGCCATCCCGCACTCCCGCCACGCCTCGGCGACGTCCCTGGTGGGCGGGCTGGCGGTCAGCCGGCGGCCGGGCGGCATCCCGTTCGACGCCATCGACGGCGAGCCGGTGTTCGTGCTGGTGCTGCTCGTCTCCCCGCAGGACCGGCCGGGCGAACACCTGCGGGCGCTGGACTGCGTGGTGCAGACGTTCCGGGACGACGCCACCTTGGCCCGCCTGCGGGGGTGCCGGACGGCGGACGAGATGTGGGCGATGCTATCCGGGGAGTGAACAGACGAACCCCGAGCCGCGGCGGGGGGGGGCGAGGAGCAACCGGCAATGGGGGCGACGGCGGTGGGCGGGACCAGCATCCGCAGAACGGTGATCGTGGCGAACCCGCCGGACGGGCTGCACATGCGGCCGGCCACGGCGTTCGCCAAGCTCGCCCGCGGGTTCCGCTGCGCCGTCACCGTGCGGAACGGGGAGAAGGCGGCCGACGGCCGCAGCCCGACCGACCTGCTCATGCTGTTCGCCCCGCCCGGCACCGAACTGGTGGTCGAACTGGACGGGGAGGACGCGGACATCGCCCTCGACCCGCTGGTGGCCATCCTCACCGCCGGCGAGTACGACCCGGCGTGAGAAGTGTTCTGCTCGCTCCGCGAGCGGTCCGACAAGTCCGCCCGCGGAGCGAGCAGAACACGACCGGTGCCGTTCCGCCCGGCACGTCGTAAACTACGTTTAATTCTCCCCCCATCCGACCCGCCCGTCCGGTTCATGGAAATCCGCCGCGGAATCGCCGTCAGCCCCGGGATCGCCATCGGCCCGGCCCTGGTGATGGACACCGAGGGGGTCCGCATCCGCACCACCAGCGTGCCGCCCGAGCAGGCCGCGACGGAGGTGGAGCGGCTGCGGGCGGCGGTGTCCGCGGCGCAGGTGGAGGCGGCCGAGAAGCAGGTGGCGTTGGCCGAGAAGTTCGGCCAGGAGATCGGGGCCATCTTCGAGGCGAAGGGCGGGCTGTACCAGGACGAGCACCTGATCGCCGGCATCGAGGGGCTGATCCGCGCCCACCACTTCTCGGCCGAGTACGCGGTCAGCCGGCACATCCGCGGGGTGGTGAAACGGCTGGACGCGGCGTCCCACATGCCGCAGGCGGTCCGCCTCCGCGGCGACTTCATCGACTTCGAGCGGGGGCTGCTCGCCCTGCTCGGCGGGGACCAGCGGACCCCGCTGCCGGCGGTGGCCGAGCCGGTGGTGGTGCTGGCCAACGACCTGACCCCGAACGAAACCGCCGAGCTGGACACCAACCTGGTCCACGCGCTGGCCACCGAGAGCGGCGGGTCCACCAGCCACACCGCCATCCTGGCCGGGGCGCTGGAAATCCCGGCGGTGGTCGGCGTCGGCCCGTTCCTGACCGACGTGTCCGGGGCGGACGTGGTGATCGTGGACGGGAACAACGGGTACCTGATCCTGGACCCGGACGACGCCACCCTCACCCGGTACCGGGAGGCCCGGCGGCTGGAGCGGACGAAGAGCGGGGAGCACCGCGTCACCTCACGGAACGTGCCGGCGGTGACGCGGGACGGGGTGCGGCTGACCCTGCTCGGGAACATCGAGTTCCCCGGCGAGGCCCGGCACTGCCTGGACCGCGGGGCCGAGGGGGTGGGGCTGTACCGCACCGAGTTCCTGTACGTCCACAAGTCGGAAGACCCGACCGAGGAGGACCACTTCCGGGCGTACCGGGCGGTGCTGGAGGAGATCGGCCCGGACAAGCCGGTGGTGGTCCGCACCCTGGACCTGGGCGGGGACAAGTTCGCCAACGCCACCGGGCGGGCGGCGCAGGAGAAGAACCCGTTCCTCGGCCTGCGGAGCGTGCGGCTGTGCCTGCGGAACCTGCCGCTGTTCAAGACGCAACTGCGGGCCATCCTGCGGGCGAGCGTGTACGGCGACCTGCGGATCATGTTCCCGATGATCGCCACCGTGATGGAGCTGCGGCAGTGCAAGAGCATCCTGCGGGAGGTGCAGGAGGACCTGGAGGAGTCCGGAATCCCCTTCAAACCGGACGTGCCGGTCGGTACCATGATCGAGGTGCCGTCCGCCGCCCTGGTGGCCGACGTGCTGGCCAAGCAGGTGAACTTCTTCAGCATCGGCACCAACGACCTGGTGCAGTACACCCTGGCCGCCGACCGGAACAACGAGGCGGTGGCCGACCTGTACAACGCCGCCGACCCGGCCGTGCTGCGGCTGATGGACATGGTGACGCGGGCCGGCCAGGCGGCCGGCATTGAGGTGAACGTGTGCGGGGAGATGAGCGGCGAGCCGGTGTTCGCCCCGCTGCTGATCGGGCTGGGCGTCCGCCAGTTCAGCGCCACCCCGCGGAAGATCCCGGACATCAAACGGGTGGTGAGCAAACTGACCGTCCCGGACTGCGAGCGGGTGGCCGCCGAGTGCCTGCGGATGGAGACGGCGAGTGAGGTGACCCGCTTCCTGCGGGATTACACGAGGCGTATTCTCCCCGAAGCGGCCGACTGACCGCGACGCGAGGCGGCGAAGTGCCCCTCCCCTGGTCGTCGGCCGGCGTGCGGGTCGAGACGGTGAACACCCCGCGGACCCTGCGGCTCCGGCCGTAGGGGGTCGCCACCCGTCCGAACCCGCCCGGTGACGCCGGCGGGGGCGTCCACGGACCGGCGGCGACCCATGCAGGGTGACAAACTGCGATTCCGATTCCGCAAGGCCGGCCACCTCCGGCTGCTCTCCCACCTCGACCTGACCCGCTGCCTGGAGCGGATGCTCCGGCGGGCGGCCGTACCATTCAAGTCCACCGCCGGCTTCCACCCCACCCCGCGGATGGTGTTCGCCCAGTCCCTGTCCCTCGGCGTCGAGGGGCGGAACGAGGTGCTGGAACTCGAACTCACCGCCCCGCAGGACGCCGCCGACGTGCTGGGCCGGCTGAACGCCCACGCCCCGCAGGGGCTGGAGTTCACCGCCGTGAGCGTGGTGCCGATGAAGGCCTCCGCCGTGCCCCGGCGGATGACGTACACCCTGCCGGTGCCCGCCGACCGGGTGCCGGCGGCACAAGCGGCGGCGGAGCGGCTGATGGCGGCGGACAAGGTGTGGGTGGACCGGCTGAAACCCCGCCCACGGCGGCTGAACATCCGCCCGTACCTGCGGGGGATCACTCTGGTGAACCGGCGGTGTGACCCGCCGGGTTCGGTAGACAACCCGGCGGTTCACACCGC
>CANJKY010000115.1 GCA_947474875.1 Gemmataceae bacterium | reverse complement strand
GCCATCTTCATCTCGTTCCCGGCGAAGTTCATGGTGGATTCCATCTTCGCCATGCCGAACGGCACGTCCTTCCCCGTCAACACCTTGATGTCCCCGGTCATCTCCTGGCCCATCGCCTTGGCCGACATCTTGTACGTCGTCCAGGTGGCGTCGTACGTCTTGTCCCCCACCTTGATCTTCTCCTTCCCGTCCTTCCCCTTCTCCATCTTGGCGTCGCTGCCGGGCGGGGCGGCCGCCTTGGTCGGGTCGAACGGCTTGGTCAGGTCGATCTTCTGCTCGCTCTCCGGGATGTCCTGGCCGCCCATCTTGCCGCTCGTCTTCACCGTCACCTCTTTGTCCGACTTGGCGGCCACCGTCTGGGTCATCGTGCCTTCGATGTCCATGCCGGCGAACTTCATGGTCATCTTGTAGGTGACGAAGTCGCCGACCTTCACGTTCTTGTACGGGTGCTCTTCGTCGGCCGCGCGGACGGCGAGCGGGGCGACGGCGGTGAGCAGCAGGGCGAGCAGCAGGCGGGCGGGCATGGCGGAGCCTCGGGTGAAGGGAACCGGGCACCGGTCGGCGCCCGCAGGCACACGGTACGGCCCGCCGGAACAGAGTCAACGATCGGTCCGACCCTTGCCCCGCCCGCGAGCGGCGGGCAGAATGGCCACACCCGTCTTCCCCACCGTAGCCAACCCATGCAAGTCCGTACTACCAACCCGGCCCTGAACGACGTCGTGTTCGACCGCGAAACCCGCCCGGCCCTGGTCGCCGACCGCATGACCCTGCCCGGCACCATCGGCAAGACGGCGGTGCTGCTGGTGCTGCTGGTGATGTGCGGCGGGGTGAGCGCCGGGCAGATGAACCAGTTCCTGGACCTGCCCCGGTCCGAGCGTCCGGGGTGGGTGGTGGGCAGCCTGATCCTCGCCGGCATCGGCGGGCTGATCGTGGCCATCGTCACCACCTTCGCCCCGCGGCGGGCGCCGCTCACCGCCCCGCTGTACGCCCTGCTGGAGGGGTGGGTGCTGGGCGGCATCTCGTCGGTGTTCGAGCAGCAGTACGCGGGTATCGTGCTGCAGGCGGTGGCCCTGACGGCCGGGGTGCTGGCCGCCCTGCTGCTGGCGTATACCACCCGGCTGATCCGTGCCACTGAGAACTTCCGCCTCGGGTTGTTCGCCGCCATGGGGGGCATCCTGCTGGTGTACCTGGGCACCATGATCGTGTCGCTGTTCGGGTACAAGGTGCCGTACATCCACGACAGCGGGCCGATCGGCATCATCTTCTCGCTCATCGTGGTGGTGACGGCGGCGCTCAACCTGGTGCTCGACTTCGACTACATCGAGCGGGGGGTGAACCGCGGGGCGCCGAAGTACATGGAGTGGTACGCCGGGTTCGGCCTGCTGGTCACGCTGGTGTGGCTGTACCTGGAGATCCTGAACCTGCTGGCCAAGATCCGCGGCCGCAAGGAGGGGTGACGGCCGGATCGGCGAACGGCGGGTCGGGAGTCCAACGTGGGGTGGCGGCGAAATGACCTCACCCCCCGGCCCCCTCTCCAAAGTGGAGAGGGGGTGTTCAACAGCGGATGGTGGTAGGCGAATAGACCCGTTGCGCGATAGCGGGGAGGCGATTACCTTGTCGGGATGAGCCACGCCGACCGCCTCCTGACTCACCCCCGCCACTTCCGCCGCCTGACCGGGGTCACCCCGGCCGCGTTCCGTCAACTGTTGGCCGAGGTCACCCCGGCGTGGGAGGAGGCCGAGTCCCGGCGGAAGGCCCACCGTCCTCGCCGGCGGAAGCCGGGGGCCGGGCCGAAGTTCGCCCTCCCGGTCGGGGACATGCTGCTGGCCCTGCTGATCTACTACCGGACCTACGTCCCGTACTCGTTCCTCGGGGTGCTGTTCGGGATCGACGACAGTACCGTGTGCCGGAACAACCGCCGGATCGAGCCGCTGCTCGCCGGCATCTTCCGTATCCCGGAGCGGACCGTCCGATTGTCCCCGGACGAGGTCCGGGAGGTGTTCTTCGACACCACCGAGCGGCCCATCCCCCGCCCGGCCCGGGGGCAGCGGGCCTTCTACTCGGGGAAGAAGAAGCGGCACACGGTCAAGCACCAGGTGGTCGTGGTCCGGGTGAGGAAGCCGGCCGGCCGGCGGCGGGCCCGGCGGCGGTTGCGGATCAAGGCCGTGTCCCCGGCCCCCCCCGGGCCGACCGGCGACAAGGTGATCTACGACCGGACGGGTGCTCGGGTGCCCGCCGGGGCGACCGGGTATGGGGACCTCGCCTATCCGGGGACGACGCTGACGGTCCCGTACAAGCGGCCCCGGGGTGGGGCGCTGACGCCCCGCCGGAAGGCCGGGAACCGCCGCCGGGGGCGGAAGCGGATCGCGGTCGAGCACGGGATCGGGAAGATGAAGGTGTGGCGGATCACCGCCGAGCGATATCGGAACCCGCGGCGGCGACACACGCTGATGTTCAAGAACGTGGCCGGCCTGCACAACCGGATGTTCGGGTAGCAGGTGCCTCCGCAGGACCGGCTGCCGGCCTCACCCGAACGCTCAACCGCTATCGTGCAACGGGTCTAATGAGCAGACGACACGGACGATGAATTGCATCTCCCGAGGCCATTCTCCCTTGAACACCCCCTCTCCGGCTCGGAGAGGGGGCCGGGGGGTGAGGTCCTTGGAATAACCGGCCGACTCACGTCCCGCTGTCCGCCGGGTTGCAGACCACCGGCCGCCGACTTGGTAAAATTGGGGCAGAGCATCCGCACCCTTGCCGCCGCCGCATGACCTTCCTGAACGCCGCACTGCTGTTCGGCCTGGGCGCGGCGGTCATCCCGCCGATCGTCCACCTGTTCAGCCGCCGCAAGTTCGACGAGGTGGACTGGGCGGCCATGCAGTTCCTGCAGCTCAGCACCAAGACCAAGCGGCGGGTGTACCTCGAACAGTTCTGGCTGATGGTGCTGCGGATCCTGATCATCGCCCTGGTATGCCTGGCGCTGGCCGCCCCGGAAGTGACCAGCCGGCTGCTCGGCACCACCACCGCCGGCGGGCCGCGGGACGTGGTGCTGCTCATCGACGGGTCGGCGAGCATGGCGTACAAGCAGGGCGGCGGCACCGCCGCCGACGCCGCCCGCGACTGGGCGGCCGCGTACATCGACCGCCTGCGGTCCGGCGACCGGGTAGCCGTGTTCCAGGTGAAGACCCGGCCGGTGCCCATCGTGCCGAACCTGACCGGCGACCGCGACCAGGCCCGCAACGCGCTCGAGTTGCTCACCCCGCCGCGGGGGTCGGCCGACTGGCCGGCGGCGGTGCAGGCGGCACTGGCGCTGCTCGACACCGCCAGCCCGAACCGGGACGTGATCGTCATCTCCGACGACCAGCGGTACGGGTGGGCGGACGAGACCACCCTGGCGAAGTGGGACCTGGTCCGCCGCGGGGGCAGCCGGGCCGCCGCCAACGCCGCCCGCATCTGGGTGACGAACGTGGCCAGCGGCCGACCCGCCGACCCGCCGAACTGGAGCCTGGAGCCGATCACCACCGCCCGCGGGGTGGCCGCCGCCGGCCGGGAGGTGACGTTCCGCTCGGCCGTTCGCCCGTCCGGCGACACCGCCGGCAAGCCGGCCGGCAAGGTGAAGCTGTTCGTGGACGGCAAGTCGCTCGGCGAGGTGAAGCCGACCGGCGAGTCCGGCGACCTGTTGCCGCTGACGTTCACCCACAAGTTCGCCGTCGGCTCGCACCTGGTCAGCCTGCAACTGGACGACGACGAGCTGCCCGGCGACAACCGGCAGGACTTCGCCGTCGAGGTGCTGCCGGTGGTGCCGGTGCTGATCGTGGACGGCGGGTTGACCGTCCGCGCCCGCGGCAGCGACTTCCTCCGCGACGCCCTGGCCCCGGCCAAAGACCCGACCCCGGCGTTCGCCGTCCGCACCGTGCCAGCCGCCGACTGGTCGCCGGCCGCGTTCACCGCCGACGTGAAGGGGCCGGGCACCACCCCGCGGGTGGTGGTGCTGGCGAACATCGACAAGCCGTCCGCCGCCTTGCAACAGGAGGTGGAGAAGTTCCTGGCCGCCGGCGGGTCGGTGCTGGTCACCCTCGGCGAGCGGGCGGACGCGGTGACGTGGAACAAGGTGGCGTTCCGCGGCGGGCAGGGGTTCCTGCCGGCCCGGCTGGTGGAGGTGGTCGGCGACGACGCCGACCCGGCGAACGCTCCGAAGGTACACACCGCCGGCCTCGCCCACCCGGCGATGGAGGTGTTCAAGGAGCCGCTGCCCGGCGGGCTGCACACCGCCTACTTCCCGAAGCGGTGGAAGCTGGACGCGGCGGCCGGGGCGAACGGCGTCACCGGCACCGCCGCCGCCGTGTTCAGCACCCGCGACCCGTTCCTGGTCGAGCGGGCGTTCGGCAAGGGGCGGGTGGTGCTGTCCGCCGTCCCGCTGGACAACACCTGGAAGACGAACCTGATCCGCCTGCCGGACTTCGTGCGGCTGGCCCACGAACTCCTGTACTACCTGGCCGGCACCCGCACGGCCGAGCGGAACCTGCTGCCCGGCCAGCCGATCGTGTTCACCCCGCGGCCGGACGAACCCCGCGGGCCGGTGGCGGTGGTGTCGCCGGACGGCCGCACCCGCACGGTGAACGTGGAGAGCTGGCCGGTGGTGATCGACGGCACCACCGACCCCGGGGCGTACAAGCTGACCACCCCGAGCGGGCGGGTGGTGTACTTCGCCGTGCGGACGGACTCGCGGGAGGCGGTGCTGACGCCGAACACGGACGACGACCGCGCGCGGGTGGCGGACGCGGCCGGCGGGCTGACCTATGTGAAGTCGGCGGACGAGATCGTGGCCAGCGGCGGCGGCCGGCCGGTGTCAAAGGAAATCTGGTGGCTGCTGCTCATCGTGGTGATCGGGCTTTTGGCCGGGGAGGTGTGGTACACCCGCCGGCTGACCGACCGCGGGGCGTTCAACCCGCCCGGCGGGTAGCCGCCTGCGCCTCTAACCACAGGTAGCTACCCACTTTTTTCATCTGCTAACAGTCGTAGTGATAAGCAGTTAGGAAATAGGACCGGATGAATGTCTGCAAAATTTTCCGATTTCCGTTGTACCGACGTTGCGATCAGTTAACATTCCAGCCATAAACGTGCGACTGTCGGGGTGGAATAATGGAATGCCCAGCCACCAGCCACCAGCCACCAGCCACCAGCCACCAGCCACCAGCCACCAGCCACCAGCCACCAGCCACCAGATGGTATCACGGATTCTCTAGAGGCTACCGAACGGCCTCGATTTTCGTAGCCATTCTGCTCGTCGTCACCGCCATTTTGAAACTGCTCGTTTCGGACCGGCTTGTTTCGTCTCCCGTCACCAACCTGATCCCGGCACCGTTGCTTCGGCTGGTGCCGTGGTTTGAACTGGCTCTGGCTGGTTGGCTTGTACGCGGCGTCTTTCGCTTCGGGTCTTGGATCACTACGTCGCTGCTGTTTCTCACGTTCGCTTACCACAATTTGGCGTTGGTAACAGCGGGCCGGCCGAGTTGTGGGTGCTTCGGCGATGCGGCCGCCGTTTCCCCAACCTGGACACTCATCCTCGATCTCGCAATCGTCCTCGCCCTACTCGTGTGCCGCCCACGCTGGTGCGGATGGCCCAAGTGGACATCGGCCGGACGGTTCACCGCGACCGCGGCAGCGGCGTGCGGCTGCGTGCTGGTGTTTGCCGGCGGCGCGGCCGTTTACCGTTACGGCAGCGTGGAAGCCGCGATCGCTACGGCTCAAGGCGCACCTGTCACGCTCGCCTCCGGAAAGGTCAACTTGGGGCGAGTATCAGCCGGGACGGTAACCACCTCCAAGCTAACGGTCGAGAACCACTCGGGCGTAGACGTGCAGATTGCGATGTCGGAATCCGGGTGCGGGTGCATGAAGGTGACCGACCTGCCGATCCTCATCCCGCCCGGCGAGCGGGTGGAAGTCGTATTGGCGATCACCGTGCCGGACGAACCTGGCCGGCTGTTGACGCGCGGCCGTCTGCGGACGTCGGCCGGCAATCTGACCTTCACCATCACTGCGGTGGTGACCCCTGCGGAGGACTCGCCGTGACGAAACCCCTGGGCGACAAGTCGCTCCCGTTCCTGGCCGGAACGACGGTGGCGACGCTGATGATGGCCGTGTGCGTGGCCCCCTTGACGGCCGAAACGCTCGACCCATGCACCCTCTGCATCGCCAAAATCCAGAACTGGGCGGTCAAACCCGGCAGCCCGTGCCACGGCATGAACCAGGGGTATCAGCGGGAGCAATGCATCTGGAACCAGGTGCAACTGTGGTGCGTCCAGGCGACGCCTGAGAGGCCGAACCCGCCGTGCAACCGACCGCCGTTCGAAGCGGACGGCCAGCCTGACTGTGAGTCCAGGGACTGTGCATTCGACCCTCTTCTATGGGATTCCGGCCAGAGGCTCTGCGGCTGGCAGTGCTGGAACCGGCTCTGCAATTACCCGGCCACAGAGAACAAGTGCTTCGACAGGAGGAAGGACGAGCAAGCGTGCCGACAGGCGCTCGTGACCTCCGAGTGCATCGAGTGCAAGTGCGCCGCAAGTTCGGACTGGTAGCGAGGGTTATCATCCGGCCTGATCATCACGGGCCGGCTCAAGCGCCGGCCCGTTCGTCCGTTTCCACACTGTCAACAACCCCCGAGCCGCGGGAAGAGGAATAACATGTCGATGAAATTCCTACCTCAGTCCGCAGTTACTCTCTTCCTGTTCGCTTCGCCGGTCCTCGGGCAACCCGGCTTGACGGAGGTGATCCCGAATTACCCGAAGCACGAGGCCGAGCTGTACCGGAAGTACCTCACCAACCTGAAGGTACGGGTGGAACAGAAGGGCTACGACTCGGTCGGTCGCACCGGCAAGTTCGAAGGCGTCGCCGAGCGAACGATCCTCATGGGAGACCGCAAACTGCGGATCAACTCGTCTGTCGTCCGGGGTGGAAACAGCAAGAAGCTGCTCTCCGGTGCGATGTACGACTTCGACGAGATGTACATGCTCGACGGCACCGACGCCGGGAAGTACAGGATAGAAGGGCAGCGGTACGATTCGATGCACTCGCATTACATCGAGGAGGAACTTTCGAATGCCGGCGTCACCATCCCGCTGACCGCCGGCGGGATCTCGCGGGTCCGTGATCACGATGATACGGAACGGGTGTTCCAACGCACGCAAGGCCGAGCGCTGACCCAGTACACCGCCCCCTCGAAGGCGACTCACGAGGGACGAAACGCTGCCATGATTGAAGGCAAACTCGGCGAACAGACGTACCGGCTCTATTTCGATCCTGACAACAGTTACGCCTACCTTGGCCACGAAGTCAGCCAAGTCATGGACGTGAAAACCCGCAAGTACGTGAACGTGAAACTGGTCGGCTCACTCACCTACGAGCCGAGTGACCTCGGCTACCCGGTGCCGAAGAAGTACGTCAGTTATTACGTCAACCCGGACGGCACCAAAGTACCCCGCAGCGAAATCACTTTCCTGGAGTATTCGCGGTACACCCCGCAGCCGGACGACTTCGACTTGGAGAAGCAATTCGGGGTCAAGCCATTGCCGCGGTCGGCGAAGGCCGGGCCGTCAAAGATCGGCCCCGGCGGAGGTCAGCCGTACCGCTCGGGTTGGGGAATCTGGTTGTGGGTCGGCGCGGGAGTGTTGGCGGTCGCTACAGCCGGCGTGTTCGTCATCGCACGGAAGCAGCGCAAGGCCAACTGATACCACCACCAGAACCAATTTCGTTACCCCGCCCGCCAGCGGCGGCGGGCGTACCTGCCGACGCCGAGGGCCACGCCGGCCACCAGCAGCACCGTGGCCGGCTCGGGCACCGGGGCGAAGTACGTCGAGAAGTCCGGCACCGTCCACACCCCGCGGCCGAGGGTGGCCAACATCAGCACGTCGTTGATCGAGTCGTAGTCCATGTCCGTCACCACCACGTCCGGCAGGCCGGTGCCGAATTCGGTCCAGGTGCCCAGCGCGTCCGAGGTGGTGACGTACACCCCGTCCCGCCCGCCGGCCACGTACACGTCCTTGGTGCCGAAGTGGGCCGTCTCCACGCTGAACAGGGTGCCGAACCCGGGGTTGGCGGTGAACAGGTTGCCGGTGATGTTGGTGAACGTGGGGGTGGCGGCGTCCACGTTGGTGCTGCGGACCACCTGGGAGGCGCTGCCCACCACGATGTGCCGCCAGTCGGTCGGCTGCACGGCCAGGTCGGCCACCCCACCGGCGGTGTACCCGGTGAGCTGCACCATCGCCCCGCCGGTGTCCTTCCGCACCCACACCTGGCCGGTGTTCGTGCCGGCGTACAGCACCTCCGGCCGGGCGGTGGTGCCGCT
>CANJKY010000114.1 GCA_947474875.1 Gemmataceae bacterium | reverse complement strand
TCGCCGGCGCCGGCGAAGCCGCAAGCGGCTCAAACACTCCCGCACTCACCCCCCCGCGGGCACGTCCACCCGCACCTCGTCGTTCACCACCGTCACCGGGTAGCAGCCGGTCTTCACCTTCGGGTTGTCCGCCCACGCCCCGTCGCACAGGCGGAACCGCCAGGCGTGCCACGGGCAGGTGACGATGCCGTCCTCGACGTGCCCGCCGGCCAGACTCGCCCCGGCGTGCGGGCAGCAGTCGTCGATGGCGTGGATGCCGCCGTCGTGCCGGAACACGGCCACGTCCTTGTTCCCGATGGTGGCCACCACCACCCCGCCCGGCGGCAGGTCGCTCAGCTTGCAAACGGTCAGTTGCGGCATGGGTGTCTCGCGTTCAAATCGTCCGGCAGGTGTCCGCCCCGGCGGGACGGTGTATCTTACACACCGCTTCCTTCCCCGGTCTTAGATCGGAGGCCCCCGTGCTCGAAGTGGAAATGAAGTTCCGGGTGCCCGACTGGGCGGTGGTGTCGGCCAAACTGCACGACTGGGGGGCCACCCCCGCCGCCCCGCGGAAGGACACCGACCACTACTTCAACGCCCCGGACCGGGACTTCGCGCACACGGACGAGGCCGTCCGCATCCGCCGCATCGGGTCGGCCAACCGGCTGACGTACAAGGGGCCGAAGATCGACACGGCCACCAAGACCCGCACCGAGATCGAGCTGTCGCTGGGCGACGGGCCAGCCACCGCCGCCGACGCGGTGCGGTTCCTGAGCGCCCTCGGGTACCGGCCGGTGGCGGTGGTGTCCAAAGGGCGGCAGGTGTACACCCTCACCCGCGACGGGTTCGCGGTGGAGGTGTGCCTGGACGACGTGGGCGTCATCGGCCGGTTCGTCGAGATCGAGGTGCAGGCCAAGCCGGAGCAGTTCGAGGCGGCGAAGGCGGTGGTGCTGGCGGTGGCCGCCGACCTCGGGCTGACCGATCAGGAGCGACGGTCGTACCTGCGGCTGCTGCTCGAACAGACGGCGAAGAAATGACCCCGGCCGTGTCCACAGTAGACGAGGTGAGGTCCGCCGTGGCCGCCGCCCGCGCCGCTGGCAAGCGGGTCGGGCTGGTGCCGACCATGGGCGCGCTGCACGCCGGGCACGCCGAACTCGTCCGGGCGGCGGCGCGGGCGGCGGATTACGTCGTCGTGTCGGTGTTCGTCAACCCCACGCAGTTCGGGCCGAAGGAAGACTTCGCCAAGTACCCCCGCACCCTGGATGCCGACCGCCAGCTCGCCGCCGACGCCGGGGCCGACTTGGTGTTCGCCCCCACGCCGGCCGAGGTGTACCCGGACGGGTTCGTCACGTTCGTGGAAGTCACCCAACTGGATCAGGTGCTGTGCGGCCCGCGGCGGCCGGGGCACTTCCGCGGGGTGGCGACGGTGGTGCTCAAGCTGTTCAACATGGTGCAGCCGGACGTGGCGGTGTTCGGGGCGAAGGACGCGCAGCAATCGATCATCATCCGGCGGATGGTCCGCGACCTGGACGTGCCGGTGGCGGTGCAGGTCGAGCCGACGATCCGCGAGGCGGACGGGCTGGCGATGAGTTCCCGCAACCGCTACCTGAGTGCCGACGAACGGGCGGTGGCGCCGAAGATCTACGAGGCGCTGCGGGCGACGCAGGCCCGCGCCGCGGGCGGGGAGGTCGACGTGTCCCGGCTGGAATCGTCGCTGCACGCGGCCCTCGCCGCCATCCCCGGCGCGCGGGTGGATTACGCGAACATCCTCGACGCCGAGAACCTCACGCCGGTGGCCCGGCTCGACCGCCCCGCACTCGCCGCGGTCGCAGTGTTTCTGGGCACCACCCGGCTGATCGACAACGTGATCCTGGGCTAACTCCGCCGTCACTTCCCCGCCTTCAGCACCTGTCGACTCGCTGTCCGCCGCCTGCGGGTTGTACCGGCGGCGCGGGAGGTACTCAGGCCGGGGGGAGGGGGGCGGCCAGCAGGGTGACCACCGCGGTCGGGTCGACCGGCTTGGTCAGGTGGTGGTCGAACCCGGCTTCCAGGGCGGTCCGCCGGTCGGTCTCCATCCCGCGGCCGGTGACGGCCACCAGGGTGAGGCCGCGGCCCCACGGCTGGCCGCGGATGCGGCGGCACACCTCGTACCCGCTGATCTTCGGCAGGCCGATGTCGCACAGCACCACGTGCGGGCGGAACTCGCCGGCGGCGGCCACCGCCGCCTCCCCGTCGTGGGCGGTGCGGACGGTATGCCCGGTCATCTCCAGCAGCAGGGCCAGGCTGTCGGCCGCGTCCGCGTTGTCGTCCACCACCAGCACCCGCTTGACCCCGGGCGGTAGAGCGGGGAGGGCGGCATCGGCCGCTCTCGGGGCGGGAGTTTCGTTCCGCAATCCGGGGGCCGCACCCGCTACGGGCAGGGTGACGGTGAACTCGCTCCCGCGGCCCGGGCCGTCGCTGCGGGCGGTGATCCGCCCGCCGTGCTTCTCCACCAGCCGCTTCACCAGCGCCAGCCCGATGCCCAGCCCGCCCTGCGACCGGTCCGTTTCGCCCGTCAACTGCGTGAACATCTCGAACAGGGTGGGCAACTTGTCGGCGGCGATGCCGATGCCGGTGTCGGTCACCCGCACGACCGCTTCGTCCCCCGCCCGCTCGACCGTCAGCCGGATGTGCCCGCCCCGTTCGGTGTACTTGGCGGCGTTGTTCAGCAGGTTGAGCAACGCCTGGGCCAGCCGCACCGGGTCGGCGTCGAGCGGGATCGGGTCGGGCGGCAGTTCCACCGTCAGGGTGTGGCCGCGATCGTCGATCAGCGGGCGGCTGGTCTCCACCGCGTTCCGCACCACCGCCGCCAGGTCCACCCGCTCCCGCCGCAGCTGGATCTTCCCGCTGCGGATGCGGCTGACATCCATCAGGTCGTCGATCAGCCGGGTCATCGCCCGCACCTGCCGGTCGATGATGTCCCGCGCCCGGTCCTGCTCCGGCCCGCCGGCCGCCGGCCGGCGGAGCACCTCCACCGCCGCCCGGATGGGGGCGAGCGGGTTCCGCAGCTCGTGCGCCAGGGTGGCCAGGAACTCGTCCTTCTTCCGGTCGGCGTCCCGCAGCGCCTCCTCCGCCTGCTTGCGGGCGGTCACGTCCAGGGCGGCGCCGATGATCTGCGTCACCCGCCCGTCGGCCGCCCGGCGGAACGGCATGTCCCGGCTGATCAGCCACCGCCACCCCCCGTCCGCCGCCTTCATGCGGTAGTCGAACTCGGCCGCCACCCCGTCCGCCAAGGCGGACAGCCGGTCGAAGTGGGCGGCGTACCGCGACAGGTCGTCCGGGTGCATGAGGGTGGCCAGCAGGTTGCCGCCCAGCGCATCCAACTGCTCCCGCGTATACCCCAGTTGGTCGAACATGCCGCGGTTGCCCCACACGTTCCGCCGCTGGACCAGGTCGTACACGTACAGCACGGCCGGGGCCACGTCGCTCACCTGCCGGGCGAACGCCTCGCTCGCCCGCAGCGCCTCCTCCGCCCGCTTGCGGGCGGTCACGTCCTCGGTGGCGATCACCACCCCGCCGATGCCGCCGTGGGCGTCGTGCCACGGCCGCACCTCCCACCGCTGCCAGTGCTCCACCCCGTCCGGGCCGACGTACCGGTCCTCGTCCGCCCGCACCACCTCGCCGGCCAGTGCCCGCCGGTGGCCGTCCTTCCACTGCTCGGGGATGCGGAACAGCTCGTAGTGGCTGCGGCCGGTCGGGTCGGCGTTCAGCCGGTAGTCGGTCAGCCACCGCCGGCTGACGCTCAGGTACCGCATGTCCCGGTCGAACATGGCCAGGGTGGCCGGGGCGTTCTCGACGAACAGCCGCAGCCGCTCCTCGCTCGCCCGCACCTTCTCGTCCGCCTCCTTCCGCTCGGTCACGTCCGCCACCACCCCGACCACCGACGTCGGCTGCCCGCCCGCCCGCCGCACCTGCGACCGGTTGTACACCCACCGGGTGGCCCCGTCCGGGCGGACCACCCGGTACTCGTGTACGAACTCCTGCCCGCCGGCCACGCTCTGCTCGGTCTTCCGCCACACCTCCGCCCGGTCGTCCGGGTGGACCAGGGCGAGGAACGTTTCGGCGGCCGGGGTGAACGCGGCCGGGTCCACCCCGAACAGCGGGTACAGCTCGGGCGACCACCACACCGCCTGCGTCCGCAGGTCCCACTCGTACGCCCCGAGGTGGCCGGTGCGGAGGGCGACGGCCAGCCGCTCCCGCTCGCTGTGCACCTCCGCCGTCCGCTCGGCCACCCGCGCCTCCAGGTCGGCGTTCGCCTGCCGCAGCCCGAACACCGCCCGCTGGTGCTGGTGGGCGAGGACGGCCACCACCAGGGCGGACACCGCCGTCACCCCCAGGAACGTCTGTAGCCCGACCAGCCGGGCGTACCGCTCGGCCGGGTCGCCGGCGAACTCGCCGCGGCCGGCGGCGGTGTACGCGGCGGTGGTGAGCACCAGCAAGGCGAGGGCGGTAGCCGCCCCCGGCAGCTGGAACCGCACCGCCGCCCACAGCACCAGCGGCAGGGCGGTGTACACGGTGGGCAGGTTGCCCCCCAGCCCGAGGACGGTGACGACCAGCAGCAGGGCGGCGAGGACGACCGCCTCCACCAGCCGCGGCGGGTGCAGGCGAGTCCGCTGTTGCCACACCCGGACCGCCGCCACCGCCAGCGGGGTGGACACCAGCAGCCCGGTGGCGTCACCCAGCCAGAACAGCGACCAGGAGGTGAGGAACGGGTACCGGCCGAGGGCGTGCTCGGCGGTGGCGAACAGGGTGGCGCCGACCGCCGCGGCCGCCGCCCCCAGCCCGACGAACGCCACCACCTGCCGCGGGGAGTCCAGTCGGAACGGGGGCGGCGTGGCCAACCGGATCAGGACGGCGGCGGTGACCGCCTCGACCGCGTTGATGCCGAAGTACAGGACGGCCATTGGCAACGGGTTGCGGAACCAGACGGCGTTGCAGGTGAGCTCGGCGGCACACCCGGCGGCCACCCACCACGGCCAGGCCGGGCGGCGGGTGAGCAGCAGGGCGGCGACGAACAGGCCGGCCGGCGGCCAGAAACGGATGCTCACGCCGGGGATGAGGGCCAGCCCCTCGCTCCACCCGCCGGTCAGCACGTAGGCGGCGTAGAACACCGCCAGCACCGGGAGCGCGGGGCGATGCGCCCACACCCGGGCTGACCGGCCGACCGCAGTCTCATCCTGTCCCGACGGCATGGGAGACATCCTACCGGGCGGGGCGGGGCAAAGCACGCGGAACCGCCGAATTGCCCGCGGCCCGGCGGCCGGCCGGCGGGCGGAATGCCGCGTGCCCGCCGGCGGGCGGTGTGATACCATGTCCGGGACACCCGAGGTTCGCGGGAGGGGGCCATGGCGTTCGACATCCGGTGCCTGAAGTGCAACGTCAAGCTGGTGTTCGACGACCCGCCCGTCCCGGGCGAGTTGATCGAGTGCCCGAAGTGCGGCACCACCTTCCCCGCCCCGGCGCTGGCGCTGGCGGCGGCCGAGAACAAGGCGGCGGAGGTGAAGAAGCCGACGCACGTGCCGAAGAAGGTGCGGCCGAAGGAGCGGGTCCACTTCAGCTCGCCGCTGCTACTGCTCATCGTCGGCGCCATCATGGGCATCCTGTTCGGGGTGCTGTCGGTGTGGTGGTGGTGGCTGTACAAGGCGGGTAAGGCGGAGGACATGCTGGCGTGCGTGCCGGACACGTTCAACGTCATCCGCGGGGTGAACATGAAGGCGATGGCCAACTACCCGAAGATGAAGCCGGAGCAGGAGAAGTTCTTCGACAACGAGGCGCAGTCGGTGTACGTGGACGTGGCCAAGGCGCTGGACATCACCGGGGAGAACTCGCTGCACTACTTCGTGTCGGCCAAGGAGGCGGGGAAGGCGAACACCCCGACGCTGCTGCTGTTCCTCACCCGCCGGCCGTTCGACCCGGGCAAGCTGGGCGGCGGGTCGGTGACCGCGTACCCGGGGCGGCGGCAGGCCCAGGTGGTGTGCCCGACCGACCGGATCATCGCGGTGGCGTGGGGCGGGAACGACGGGGCCATCCTGAACGCGGTGGCGGCGAACGCCCGGGCGAAGCCGGGCGACGGCATGCACACCAAGGTGGGCACCGCCGGGCTGATGGCCATCCGCGGGCACATCTGGACCATCATCCGCCCGGTCGGCGGGCTACAGAACTACTTCAAGACGTCGGCCGACATGATCAAGGAGGACGGGGCGATGAAGGTGCTGATGGACACGTTCGCCGGTTCCTCCCTGCTGGCCACGTGGACGTCGTTCGGCAGCGGCGGGGTGCGGTTCGGGGCGGGGATGAACTGCGCGGACAAGGACACGGCCAAGGACCTGGTGAAGGACATGAAGAACGGGCCGATGGGCAAGGCGGACGAGTCCGAGCCGCCGCACAAGCTGAAGACGGTGTTCAACTTCCTGACCGTACACAAAGAGTTCCTGCAGTACCTGGAGTACCACTCGAGCGGGGAGTGCGCGTACCTGATCTCGAAGATCGCCGACCCGGAGAAGGCCCGGGACGCGCTGAACACGTTCAACAGCCAGCACCGGGCGACCGGTGGTGGGGGCGGGTTCGACGCCATGCGGGGCGCCGGTGGCGGCGGCCCGCCGGGCATGGACGATCGCCGCCGCTGACATGACCCCCGCGTGGCCCCCACACCCGGTTCACACCCCGCTCGCCGTGCTGGTGAGCGGGGGCCTGGACAGCGCCATCCTGCTGGGCGAAGCGGTCCGCGCGTACCCGGCCGTCCACCCGCTCTACATCCGCACCGGCGCCGCCTGGGAGGCAGTCGAGCGGGACTTCCTCGGTCGGTTCCTGGACGCCGTCCGTACCCCCGCCCTCCGCCCGCTCGTCACCCTCGACCTGCCGGTGGCCGATGTGTACGGTCGGCACTGGAGCCTGAGCGGGGACGGAGTCCCGGCGGCCGATACCCCGGACGAGGCGGTGTACCTGCCGGGGCGGAACGTCATTCTGTTGTCGAAGGCCCTGATCTGGTGCCATCTGAACGGGGTGCCGGAGGTGGCTACCGCCCCGCTCGGGTCGAACCCGTTCCCGGATGCGACCGACGAGTTCTACGACGGGTTCGCGGACGTCGTCAGTCGGGCGGTGTCCGGCCGGGTGCGGGTGCTGCGGCCCTACGCCGCGCTCGGGTTGCACAAGGCGGATGTGCTTCGGCGGGGCGGCGGGCTGCCGCTTGGGCACACGTTCTCGTGCATTCAGCCGGTCGGCGGACGACACTGCGGGCGGTGCAACAAGTGCGCGGAGCGGCAGGCCGGGTTCGTCTCGGCGGGGATGGCGGACCCGACGCGGTACGCGGGGTGACGTCGGCCGGCATTTTCCGCGCGGGCGCCCTTGTCGGTTTTTTCCGCCCGGATATGCTCATACTTTCCCCGTATTGATCGTAGCCACGGTGCGACCATGAAAGTGCGGTCGAGTATCAAGTGGATTTGCGACAAGTGCAAGCTGATCAAGCGGAAGGGCGTCGTGCGGGTGATCTGTGAAGACCCGCGGCACAAGCAGCGGCAAGGCTAACCCCGGAGCGGACCACCGACCATGCCCCGTTTACAAGGCGTCGACCTCCCGCCGAACAAGCCCCTGCACATCTCCCTGCGGTACCTGCGGGGGATCGGGCCGACCACCTCGCTGGAGGTGTGCGCGAAGGCGAACGTGGACCCGACCCGCAAGGCGAACGACCTGACGGACGACGAGATCGCCCGCATCGCCAACCTGATCGACCGCGAGTACCCGCTGGTGGAGGGGGCGCTGCGGCGGTTCGAGGGGTCGAACATCGCCCGGCTGAAGGAGATCCGGGCGTACCGCGGCGAGCGGCACCGGAAGAACCTGCCGGTCCGCGGCCAGCGGAGCAAGACGAACGCCCGCACCCGCAAGGGGGTCCGCAAGACGGTGGCCGGGAAGAAGGGCGTGAAGGACAAGTAACAGGCCGGGTGGTGCGGTCGCGGGGTGGTGGAAGCCCCGCCCCCGCCAGCACCACCGCACGAACTCACCACCACACCACCCGAAGACAATGGCCAAAGCCAAAAAGAAGAAGGCGCGGCGGAACGTGAGCAAGGGCGTGGCTCACATCCAGTCCACGTTCAACAACACCATCGTCACCATCTCGGACACGAACGGGGACACCCTGTGCCAGTCGTCCGGCGGGGCGGTCGGGTTCAAGGGCAGCCGCAAGTCCACCCCGTTCGCCGCCCAGCGGGCGGCCGAGGAGTGCGCCGCCAAGGCGGCCAAGTTCGGCGTCCGCGAGCTGGAAGTGAAGCTGAAGGGGCCGGGCGCCGGCCGCGAGTCGGCCGTCACCGCCCTGCAGGCGAACGGCATGAAC
>CANJKY010000113.1 GCA_947474875.1 Gemmataceae bacterium | reverse complement strand
GCGGTGCTGGCGGCCGTCGGCCGGTTCGGGGCGGACGTGGCGGTCGCGCCGAAGAAGGCTTACGTCAGCCTGCGGCGGGGGAAACAGTTCGCCATCGTGCAGCCGTCGTCGGGCACGCGGGTGGATGTGGGACTGGTGCTGGCGGGCGCGGCCGCCGCGGGGCGGCTGGAGGCGGCCGGCAGCTTCAACGCCATGATGACCCACCGCGTCCGCGTCGGGTCGCCGGCCGAGGTGGACAAGGAGTTGGTCGGCTGGCTGCGGCGGGCCTACGACGCGGCCTGACTCGCTCGCCAATCGCGGCGGGAGGGGTTTCTACACATCTGCCGTGAGCTAAGGTTGCCCGTCGTTCCCGCGGGCCGCCGTCATGCTCCGTCCGTTCTTCGAAGTCGCCATGCTCGCCCCCGGGCGGCAACTCACCTTCCGCCGGGTGGTGGTCGGGCACACTTTATTCGTGGCCGCCGCCGCGTGCGTGCTGGTCGGGTCCGGGGTGGCGGATGGTCTGACCACCCTCGGGTACGTGCTGCTGTCCCTGGCGATGGTGGAGGGGGCGGCGGTCATCGGCTGGCGGCTGACGCAACTCCCCAAGAGCCAGGCGCTCGAGTTCCTGCTCGTGTCGCCGGTGCAGCCGCGGAGGGTGTTCACGGCGGAAGCGCTCGTCGGCCTCGGCCGGTTCGCGCTGGCGTGGCTGGCCGCCCTGCCGGTGTTCCTGGCGATGCTGCTGTTCGGGTTCATCGCCCCGCCGGACCTGCTCCCGCTGTTCGTGCTGCCGTTCGTGTGGGGGGCGGCCACCGCCGCGGCGCTCACCGCCTGGGTGTACGAGCCGGTGCTGGTCCGGCGGCTCGGCGAACTGCTCGGGCTGCTCGGCGTGCTGGTCTACCTGGTGGTCGGGGTGCTGGCCGGCGAACACCTGGTGCAGTGGCTGCAGGTGCTGCCCGAGGGCCTGGCCCGGTTCGTGTACGACGCGGTGCTGTTCGGGCACACGATGAACCCGTTCGGGGTGGTGCGGTACTGGTTCGCCCCGGACGCGGTCGAGTGGATCGCCGTTGAACGGCTGACGTGGGTGACGGCGGTGGGCCTGGGGCTACTCACCGCCGCCGGGGTGCGGGCTGCGTTCCGGCTGAAGGGGCACTTCCACGACCGGCATTACACCCCGCAGTCGGCCGGGCGGGCAGCCCAGACGCAGCAGATCGGCGACCGGCCGCTTTCGTGGTGGGCGGTGCGGCGGGTGATGGAGTACAGCGGGCGGGTGAACGTGTACCTGGCCGGCGGGTTCGCGCTGGTGTACGCGGTGTACCTGGTGGCCGGCGACTCGTGGCCGGCGTGGATGGGCCAGCTGGTGTTCCAACTGTTCGACCAGTGGGGCGGCCCGCCGACGGTGGCCACCGCCATAAGCGTGCTCGCCGCCGTGCCCGCCGTGTTCCAGTTCGGGCTGTGGGACTCGACCACCCAGAACCGGTGCAAGCGACTGGAGCTGCTGCTGCTCTCCCACCTGACCGGGCGGGACTACTGGCACGCCTCGCTGGCGGCGGCGTGGAAGCGGGGGCGGGCGTACCTTCTGGTGGCCGGGCTGCTGTGGGCGGCGCTGGCAATCAGCGGGCGGGTGATGTGGTGGGAAGCGGTGGCCGCGGCGGCCGGGGCCGGGGCGCTGTGGGTGGTCGGGTTCGCCGTCGGGTTCAGGTCGTTCGCCACCGGCTACCAGACGAGCGGGCTGGCGTCGCTGTTCACCCTCGGCCTGCCACTGCTGCTGTTCGGGCTGCTGAAGGCCGGGTGGACGACCGCCGCCGGGCTGGTGCCGGCCGGCCTGTGCCACCTGCCGGTATCAAGCGGGGTGAACTGGGGCTGGGCGGCTGGGATGCTCGGCTGGCTGGCCCTCGCCGCGTGGCTGACCCGCACCGGCCTGACGAACTGCGACGCTGACCTGCGGGCGTGGTACGACGCCAACCAGGGCAAGAAGGCGGAGGGGTAATCGCTCACCGCCGGTAGTCGGTCTCGTACTCGTAGTCGTCGTAATACAGGTCGTGGGTGGCCATGCAGCCGACGACGGCGGTGGCGATCAGGCCGAGGGAGAGTAGCACGAGCAGGCGGGGGACGTACCGGGCCATCGGCGTCCTGCCTTTCGTTCCGGGAGATGGGCGAGTCCGCGGTGGGATAGCTTGGCCGGCGAGTTGGGGCAACCGCAACTCGAAATCACCGGCGGGCCGCCGGTGCCACGGAAAATAACGCCACGGCGACGCGAGCAGCCAGGCGGGCGTTGTTCACCACCAGCGTGCGGTTGGCCCGCAGCGTCTTCCCGCCGGTCAACTCCGCGAGGCGTGCCAATAGGAACGGGGTGAGCTTCGCCCCGCTCACGTTGGCCCGCGCCGCATCCGCTTCGGCCACCGCCAGCGCCGCGGCGAACTCGTCGGCCGGCACCGCATCGGCCTCCGGTAGCGGGTTCGCCAGCACCGCCCCGCCCCCGCCGAGCGACTTGTGGGCGGCGAACGCGGCGGCGGCTTCGGCCGGAGTGTCCACACGGGCGGATACGGGAAGCGACCCGCCGGCCGTGTAGAACTGCGGGAACACGTCCGTCCGGTATCCGAGCACGGGCACGCCGAACGTCTCCAGGATTTCCAGCGTCCGCGGCAGGTCGAGCAGGCTCTTCGCCCCGGCGCACACCACCAGCACCGGGGTGCGGGCGAGTTCGGTCAGGTCGGCCGAGATGTCCCACGGCGGGGCCGGCGGGCGGTGCGCCCCGCCGATACCGCCGGTGGCGAACACCCGCACCCCGGCGGCGTGAGCCAGGGCCATCGTCGCGCTCACGGTGGTGGCGGCCAGCTTCTTCAGCCCGACGGCCACGCCCAGATCTCGGCGGCTGGCTTTCAGCACCCCGTCGGCCGACGCCAGTTCGTCGAGTTGCTCCTCGCTCAGCCCGACGGTGGGCACCCCGTGCCAAACGGCCACCGTCGCCGGCACCGCCCCCTCGCTTCGTACCACCTGTTCGCACTCGCGGGCCACTTCCCGGTTGACCGGCCGTGGCAGGCCGTGGGCAATGATGGTGGATTCGAGCGCCACCACCGGCCGGCCGGCGGCGGCGGCGGCGGTCACGTCGGCCGACAGAACAATCGGAACGTCCGGGGTCACGGTGGCCCATCCGGCGGGGGAAAGGATCGACACTCGTCTGCTCACCGTTCATAATGCCGAACATGGCCTCTCCCAGCCAGACGGGTTCCCCGACCCCGGCCGACGTGCTGCGGTGGGTGGCCGAATCTGCCCCGCACCTGTGGTTCCCCGGCCGGTGGGCCGAGCACGCCGGGGTACCGCGGGACGCGCTGGACGACCCGCTGTGGGCCCTGCGACAGGCCGGGCTGGTGCAGGTGGGCGACTGGGTGGACGGGGTCGGGCAGGGGTTCCAGTTGACCCCCGACGGCGAGCGGGCGACCGGCGTCCCGGACCCGATCCCGCCGACGGTCGCGCCCCAGCGGGTAGACGAGCCGACCGACGACCCGCTGTTCGCCCCGCACAGCGAGTACGCCGCCGGCGAGGGGGCGCGGCGGTCGCTGCTCGACCCGCGGCCGGCGGTGGTCACCCCGTTCCTGCTGGTGCTGAACGTCGGCTGGTTCCTGTACGGCGGGGTGATCGCGCTCGGGTCCTGGGCGGTGTCGGACTACCTGCGGGGGACGAACAGTGCGGTCATCAGCCCCATCCTGCTGCGGCTCGGGGCGGTGGGCGGGCCGCAACTGCTGGCCGGCGAGTGGTGGCGACTGCTCACCAGCTGCTTCGTCCACATCGGGCTGTTCCATTTGCTCGGGAACATGATTACGCTCGCGCTGCTGGGCACGGCGGCCGAGGGGGTGTGGGGGCGGTGGCGGTTCGCCGTCATCTACCTGCTGGCCGGGGTGGCCGGGAGCGTGACGGCGATGGCCGTGAACCCGCAGACGAGCGGCGACCAGGTGGTGCTGGTGGCCGGGGCGTCGGGCGGGCTGTGGGGGCTGCTGACGGCGGTGACGGCGTGGCTGCTGAAGAACCTGAAGCACCTGCCGGCGGACGCCGGGCCGGAGTGGGGGCGGAAGCTGGCGGTGGTGGCGGCGATGAACGTGGTGGTCAGCCTCGCCCCCGGGGTGAGCCTGGCGGCGCACGTCGGCGGGGCGGTTGCCGGGGTGCTGGTCGCGCTGTGCCTGGCCCGCATCCGCGGGGACCGGCGGGAAGCGGCGGCGGCCGCCGCCGGGCTGGGGCTGGTGTGCGCGGCGTTCGCCGCACTGCTGGCGGTGGCCATGGCCCGGTCGAACGACTGGCAGAACCTGCGGCAGCGGTACGAGCGGGAGGGGGCGGCGGGCAAGCCTATCCCCCCGCCACCGGCAGACGCCACCGGCGGCCAGCCGTAAGATGGACCGTTCGGTTCACCCACCCCACCGTCAGAGACCGCGGCACAATGGACGCTGGCATCGTCGGCCTGCCGAACGTCGGCAAGAGCACCCTGTTCAACGCCCTCACCCTGAGCAAGGCGGCCCAGGCGGCCAACTACCCGTTCTGCACGATCAACGCGAACGAGGGCATGGTCACCATCCCGGACGACCGGCTCGCCCGCATCTGCAAGTACATCCCGCCGAAGAAGACGATCCCGGCGGTGATGAAACTGGTGGACATCGCCGGGCTGATCAAGGGGGCGAGCAAGGGCGAGGGCCAGGGGAACGACTTCCTGGAAGACATCCGCAACGTGGACGCCATCCTTCAGGTGGTGCGGTGCTTCGACGACCCGAACGTGATCCACGTGGCCGGCAAGGTGGACCCGCGGCAGGACATCGAGGTGATCGAGATCGAGCTGATGCTGGCCGACATCCAGACGCTGGAGAAGGCGGCGAAGAAGGCGGAGCGGGCGGCCAAGCTCGGCGCCGATAAGGAGGCGGCCCTCCGCGTGACCGCGATCAACAAGTGCGCCGACCACCTGGCGAAGGACCAGCCGCTGCGGAAGCTGAAGCTGACCGACGACGAGGCGAAGGCGATTAAGAGCTTCGGGCTGATGACCGCCAAGCCCATCCTGTACATCGCCAACGTGGGCGAGGACGACCTGGAGGGCAAAGGGCCGATGGTGCAGGCGGTGCGGGAGTACGCCAGCCAGATCGGGGCGAGCGTGGTACCGGTGTGCGCCAAGATCGAGAGCGAGCTGGTGGACCTGAACGAGGCCGAGCGGGCGGAGATGCTCGAATCCCTCGGGCTGAAGGAGCCGGGACTGGCGGCGGTGGCCCGCGAGGCGTACCGCACGCTCGGGTTGCAGAGCTACTTCACCGCCGGCGAGAAGGAGGTGCGGGCGTGGACCATCCCGGTCGGCACCAAGGCGCCGCAGGCCGCCGGGGTGATCCACACCGACTTCGAGAAGGGGTTCATCCGGGCCGAGGTGTACAGCCTGGCCGACCTGGAGCAGTACAAGAGCGAGAAGGAGATCAAGGCGGCCGGCAAGATGCGGACGGAGGGCAAGGAGTACGTCATGCAGGACGGCGACATCTGCCACTTCCTCGTCAACAAGTGACCCCATGCCCAAACCGCCCCGGTGGGAAGGCGACTGCATCTCCGCGGTGGTGAACGGCCGCCCGGACGAGATGCGGGCGGCCGTCGCCCACGGCCTGCCGCTGAACGACCATGTGTTCGGCCGCGGCACCTTCACCCCCCTGCACTACGCGGTGGACCGGGCGACCAAACCGGCGGTGGTGGCAGCACTGCTGGACGCCGGGGCTGACGTGAACGCCCGGACAGCGGGAGACGGGTACGGCAACGGCCGCACCCCGCTCATGCTCGCCGCCCGCCGCGGCCGGCTGGAACTGGTCAAGCTGCTCCTCGCCGCCGGGGCGAAGGTGAACGCCAAGGACGACGACGGCCTGTCGGCGGTGGCGCACGCCTGCGGGGAGAAGCACGGGGCCTACGAGATCGTCCTCCGCGAACTGCTCGCCGCCGGCGGCAAGGCGGACACACCGGCCCTGGCGTGGGCGGCGTGGTCGGGCACCCCCGGCATGGTGCGGATGCTCGCCGCGGCCGGGGCGGACCTGAACGCCACCACCTTCTGGGGCACCCCGCTCGTCGCCGCGGTGGACTCCGAGCGGGCGGACACGGCCGAGGTGCTGCTCGCCTTCGGCGCCGACCCGACCCTGAAGGCGACGAAGAAGTCGCGGGCGTTCGCCGGCGTCTCGCCCCTCGAACTGGCCCGCGAGCAGAAGCTGAAGAAGGTGCTGCCGATGCTGGAAGCGGCTGCAGCCGGTAAGCCACCGAAGGTCGCCAAGCCGAAGCCGACGACCGCGACCGCCGGCGACGTGTGGGACCGCCTGGAGGCGGCGCTGAAGGCCGCCGCGCCGGATGTGAGGAAGTCGCTGAAGAAAGGCGCCGCCGAGGCCAAACTGACGAAACTCGAAGCGACGCTTGGGGTGACACTGCCGGCCGACCTGCGGTTCACCCTTCTCCGGCATGACGGGCAGAAGGACGGCGCCGACGGGCTGTTCCCCGAAGACCACATCGAAGACATGTCCGGCGAGTTCCTGCTCATGTCGGTCGCCGAGATCGAGAGCGAGTGGAAGATGTGGAAGGAGCTAAACGACGGCGGCGAGTTCGCCGGCAGCACCACCACCCCGGACAAGGGGGTGCGGGCCGGGTGGTGGAACCCCGGCTGGGTGCCGTTCGCCACCGACGGCGGCGGGGACTCGCTGTGCGTGGACGCGACCCCGGCGAAAGGCGGCACCGCCGGGCAGGTCATCCACATGCGGCACGACAGCGGCGACCGCCCGCGGCTGGCCAAGTCCCTCACCGAACTGCTGGCGAAGCTGTGCGACGACTACGAGCAGTCGGACGACGAGTGACGGCTCACGTCTCGTACACGATCTTCCCGTGCTTGCTGGTGCGGCTGATGCGGTCGGTGGCGTACAGCCCGGCCAGCACGAACTCGACACAGCTCGCCCGCACCGCGTCGCTCTCGGCCACGTTCACCTCGAACGCCTTGTCCCACGCCTTCGGCGCCCGCTTCAGCCGCTCGGCGTACTTCGCACTCGGCAGCAGGTCGCCCACCTCGATCTTCACCCCCTTGCTGAACACCTCGGCGATCTCGGCCAGCCCGTGTTCCTCCACGTACTCCTCGAACACGGTGCGGATGGCGTCCGCCACGATCGCCTCCAGCACCTGCTTCTCGCTCATCTGGTTCGACCCCATCAGGTCGAGTTCCAGCTTGCCGAGGCTGGACGTCGGCAGGTGCCCGAGGTCGCTGATCCGCGGCACGGCCGGCTTCTCGTCGTGGACGATGCCGCGGTGCCGGGCGCTGGCGACCATGGTGCGGTAGTTCGCCAGGCTGAACCGCGCACTCACCCCGCTGGCGTGGTCCACATACTTCGACTTGCGGGCGCTCACCGTGATCTGCTCGATCAACTGCTTCATGAACAGCGGCACCTGCACCGGGTACTCGCCGCCCAGGTCGAGGTCGGACTCCTGCTCGGTGATGGCGATGCCGTCGTCCCGGTCCAGGGGGTAGTGCGTCTGGATGAGCGATCCGATGCGGTCCTTCAGCTGCGGGATCACCTTGCCGCTGCGGTTGTACGTGGCCGGGTTGGCGCTGAACAGCACCAGCACGTCCAGGTCGAATTGGATCGGGTACCCGCGGATCTGCACGTCCCGCTCTTCCAGGATGTTGAACAGCCCGACCTGGATGAGCTCGTCCAGTTCGGGGATCTCGTTCATGGCGAAGATGGCCCGGTGCATCCGCGGGATGAGGCCGAAGTGCAGCGCGTCCTCGGCGCTCATGCTGGTGCCGACGGCCAGCTTGGCCGGGTCGATCTCGCCGATCACGTCGGCGAACTTGGTGCCCGGCGCCAGCCGCTCGGCGTACCGCTGCTCCCGCGGCCACCACGCGATGGGCACTTTGTCTTCCGGCGTGTTCGCCAGCAGATCCTTCCCCGCCTTGGTGATCGGGTTGAGCGGGTCTTCGTGCACCGGGCTGCCGGGGATGTCCAGGTACGGGACGGCGTCGTCGAGGAACCGCACGAGGCTTCGCATCAGCCGAGATTTGGCCTGCCCCTTCTCGCCCAGGAACAGCATGTCGTGCCCGGCGAGGATCGCCAGCGTCACCTCGGGAATCACCGTGTTCTCGTACCCGACGATGCCGGGGAACAGTTCGTCGCCCCGCTTCAGGGCGGTGAGGAAGTTGTCGCGGAGTTCGGCCTTCACGGATTTCGACTGCCAGCCGGATTCGCGGAGGTGCTGCAACGTGGACGGACGGCTCACGGGGTGGCTCCGGGGGTAGGTTCCCCATTGTAGGCGCGAGCACCGGCCAATCGCCCGCCCAGTGCCGCCTCGATGTACGGCGTCACCCCGAGGAACCGCTTCAGCTCCTGGTACTCGCGGGCGAACTGCGGGTCCGACGGCGCCCCGCGGACGGCCCGGAT
>CANJKY010000112.1 GCA_947474875.1 Gemmataceae bacterium | reverse complement strand
GAGCCGTTTGAACGCCCGGCGAAGGTGATCCAACTGACCGGGTTGCCATGCATCCGACGGCATCGACAGCCGAACGAGTCCGCCCGTGTAGGTCGTGGCCGCCACACCGGCGTCTCGGAGTGTGGCGCGGAGCAATTCCGGGTCTCCGGCTCGAACCCTGGGGCGTCCTGCCCGAACCAACAGCATCCCGGAACGAAGTTCGAGAACTGGTAACTGCGGTTCCCACCCGGCCCCCGTAACGGCTACCGCGGCCTCCTCCAGGTTTCGCAGCCGCGATGGCAAAGCCCCGACCGAGTCGGGGGCATCGGCGAGTGCCCCTTGCGTGGAAAAGAGGGGAGCGAGGTTGACGGTCTCGGAGAGTTGTTCGCGGGTGCCGGCTTCGAGCCGGGTCGTGAAACGCAAGAGGGGGTCGTCGATTTCACCGGAGCGGACGCCGTGGGCCAGGACCGATTCGACTCGCCCGCGGGACTGTCTCCGGCCGTAGAACGCCATCCCCAGTGGGTGATGGCCCCGCAACCACTTGTGTGACCCGGCCAAGTAGAGATCGCAAACTTCTGATCCGAGTGGGGAGGGGAGGTGGCAGAACTCCTGGGCACCATCGACCACGACCGTCCGAACCGTGTGGACGGCCTCCAGCCGCCGCACGACCTTCTCGACCGGAAACCGCACCCCCAGGTTGTTGACCGCCGTCAGGTAGAGCCCGTCGCACCCGGCCCGGCCGAACCAGTCGCACACGAGGTCGATGAGTTCGTCTTCGGTCAGCCGCCCGGACAGCACCCCCTCGCGGAGGGGAACCTCGGTCAGCGTGCGACCGGACGCGGCGGCTTCGGCGACCAGGATGGCCTTGTAGGGGGGCCAGTCGAGGTCGGTCGTGAGGACGTTCCGGCACGGGTGGTAGAGGAGGCGTGCGGCGAACCGCATGAGGGCCGTCGATCGGGAGGCGAGCAGGACCGGCGATTCGGCGGGACTTCCCGCCAGCGACCGGAGGCTGGCCTTCAGCCGCGCGACCCCGTGCCAGCCATCGAGTCCGGGATACCGAGACGGGAACGAAGCGGGGCAGTCCCGGAATCCGTTCGACAGGAAGCGGTCGAAGTACAGCCCGCCACCTTCGTCCCCTGCCATCGTGACGAAATCCCGGTGAGCGGCGGCCGCACCGGGCGACATCCGGCCCAAACGAGCCGTGTCCAAATAGAGCAACTCAGGCACCCGACCCTCTTCGATACAGTCGTACAAATGGTACTCAGGCCGGCCGAGTCGCCAACAAGGACTGAAACGGAATTCCGAAGATCGACAACCGCCGCCAGCGGTCGTCGGCCAGTGGCACGACCCGGGGGTCGAAGGAGAGGGTGAATCGGACGGTCCGGGAGTGCTCGTCGATTTCCTGCGTGCCGACCGCCCGGTCGCCGTAGATGCCGAAATCGGCAAGCAGGTCCGGCTCGCCACGGAGCGCGGACTCGCGGACCAGAACGAGGTGCAGGCCGTGGTCGTGCTGCTCCTGGAGCCACGACCGGATCGGGTCGGCCGGGAGTTCGGTGTCGGTCGGCCAGTCGGCGTCGGGGAGGATCGCGATCCGCTCGATCAGCACCCGCCGATGAACGGCCTCGAAGTTCGCCCGCATACTCTGCCGACCGGGGGCGTCCTGCCAGTAGTTCGGGCTCCGCACCCATGCGACGGACCGATACTCCCGGACACTCCCTCCCGCGAGCAGTTGCTCGTAGACCGCCCGCCACGTCTCGGTCCCGGCGAACACGACCGTGCCGGCCGCGAGTGCTTCGATCTGGGCGTTGACCGAGGCGAGTTTGAGGGCGGCGATCTCGCGGAGCAAGGGGTCTTTCTGTTCTGCGAGCGAGGTGAGTGTCCGACAGTATGAGAGGTAGAGGGGGTAGAGGTCCTCTTCGGGGGCCAGGGCGAGCGGGACGGCCAGCCGCTGGATGGCTTCGCTCCTCCGCCGGTCGCGCTCATCCTCCTGTTCGAGGTAGCTGAGGAACAGCCCCGCGAGTATACTGACAAGGGCACCAAGGGTGGCGATCTGGGCCGGGAGGGGACCGAATGCCGCGACGAGGGCCATCGTGAGCGACCCGACCACGGCGGTGCCGAGGAAGCGGAACGACAGCAGCACGACTTGACGCGGGTGAGGGGCACGGGTAGTCATCCGCCGACGGTACGACACCGGCGAGTTAGTTGCAACCCGGATGAGCCGCTCCTCATCCCATCAACGGCCCGCTTCCACATGGGGTATTCTGAACCGGCCGAACGGTCTGGTTCAAGTTGATGTGAGAGTCGTGCCGATAAAAGCGGTTGTCGCAATTACAGCCGTCGCTCGCAGCTCGCACAGGTGGAAAACCGTGCCCTTGCCGATCAATGGCCAAGATTGTACGATAAGAGGCTATGAATTCCGTGGTGAGGCAGACCCTATCTCTGGTGCTTTTGCTGACGCAGGCGGTGACGACCGTCACCGGCTCGGCGTTCACGCTTTGCATCAGCCCGATGGGTCGCGAGTGCATCGACACCCCTTGGTCGATTTGCACCTGTTGTCGGGATGACGGTACCTTCGATCCCGCCAATCAGCCTCCCAGTTCAGCCGGTGACGAAAAGCTTTGTCGGGCCGAGCAGCGGTGTTCGTGCCATCTCGGCCACGACGAAGTGGCTGTCGCCACTCCCACTTCGGCCCCATCAAGTCCTGATTCCGCAAGTTGGAATGGGCACCCGTGCCGGTGCAAGCACATCCCACTGATCACGGCCGGCGAGGGTCAGCAGGCGTCGGCCGAACGAATCTCGGTTGCCGACCGGCACGTTCTCGACCAGTTCGTGTCCGACCCCGTGACCTCGCCGCTCGCCGGGTTCTCGCCGTCGCGGCACGCCGTCACCCTTCTGCCTCTCCCGTCCCCGTCCGGCCACCTGCTCGCCATTTCCTGTACCGTCCTCCGCTGCTAATCCATTTCCCGCGCAGTCGGGCGTGACCTTTTCACGCTCCCGCAAACCACGTCCGTTTGTTTTCGCTCCCGCCGGCACCCCCGTTTCAGGGCGTGTCCGCGTTCTCTCACGCCGGAGAAGGCCATCATGCTCGACACTATGCTCGAACGCCCGCCGCAGGTGGCGGTGCACTCGTCGTCCCCCGCTGGACAGCCACGCCGGTCGGCGGTCGGGAAGCTGGTCGGTGCCGTCTTAGGTGCGATCCCCGCCGTCCTCACCTTCGGCGTGCTGGCCAGCGTCGCCTTCTGGGGCTACCAGCACGACTGGACCCTCCCGAAGTTCTCGGCCGTGAACGGCGAGGCTCCGAAGGGCAAGGAGGACTGGTGCGCCGAACACGGCGTCCCCGAGTCCGTTTGTGTCGAGTGCGACACGGAGCTGATGCCGAAGCTCGCCCCGGTCGGCTGGTGCAAGCAGTTCGGCGTCCACGAATGCCCGCTGTGCCACCCCGAGGTCGCCCAGACCGCGACCCCTCCTGTCCCGACGCCGGCCGACTTCGCTAGGGCCGAGCGGGCGGTGGCGTTCACCGACCGGCCGGAGAACAACCGCAAGTGCCAGATGCACCGGCGGCGGATTCAGTTCGTCTCGAAGGAGGCCGCCGACAAGGTCGGGATCGAAGTCGAACCGGTGTGGACGGCCCCGGTCACCGAGGCCGTCTTTGGCAACGGAGAGTCGGGGTACGACCAGACCCGCATCGCTCGGCTGTCGGCCCGCCTCCCCGGCAACGTCTGGAGGGTGTTCAAGCAGCAGGGCGATACCGTGAAGGCTGGCGACGTGCTGGCCCTGATCGACGCCGCCGACGTGGGCAAGGCCAAGACCGAGTTGCTCCAGGCGTTCGCCTCGCTCCAACTGAAGACCCAAGTCGTCGCCAGCGTGCGCAGTTCCGCCGGGGCCGTCCCCGAGGCCCGCGTCCGCGAGGCCGAAGCCGCCGTCCGCGAGGCCGAGATCCGGCTCCACGCCGCCCGCCAGACGCTCGTCAACTACGGCCTGCCGCTGGACGAGGCCGACCTCCAGAAGCTCACGTCCGCCCAACTGGAAGCGAAGGTCCGGTTCCTGGCCATCCCCGAAGATGTGGTGAAGGCGCTCGATCCCCGCGCGGCGACCACGAACCTGCTGCCCCTGGTCGCCCCGATGGAGGGCGTGGTGGTTTCGCGGGACGTGGTGGCCGGCGAGGTCGTGGACAACGCCAAGCTGCTCTTCACCGTGGCCGACGCCCGGCGGATGTGGGTGACCCTCGACCTGAGGTTGGAGGACGCCAAACTCGTCGCCCTCGGCCAGGAGGTCCGGTTCCGCCCGGACGGCGGGACCGAAACCAGCGGCAAGATCACCTGGGTCAGCACCGAGGCCGACCCGAAGACCCGCACCGTCAAGTTGCGGGCGTCGGTCGAGAACCCGGCCGGCCGGTTGCGGGCCAACACGTTCGGAGCCGGTCAGGTCGTGCTGCGGGAGGAGAAGGAGGCCGTTGTCGTGCCGACCGACGCCGTCCAGTGGGAGGGCTGCTGCCACGTCGTCTTCGTCCGCGACAAGGACTACCTGAAGGACGGCAGCCCGAAGGTGTTCCACGTCCGCACCGTGCGGCTCGGCGCGAAGGATGGCAAGAACACCGAGATCATCGCCGGCGTGGTGCCGGGCGAGCTGGTCGTGACCAAAGGCAGCACCGCCCTGCGGGCCGAACTGCTCAAGAACAACCTCGGGGAGGGCTGCACGTGCGGCAAGTGACCCCCCGGGACCGACGCGCCCCCTGTAAGGGGGTGATGCCGTGCTGACGTGGATCATCGACTTCTCGCTGCGGAACCGGGGGCTGGTGATCCTGGCCGCGCTGGCGTTCGCCGCCTTCGGCGTGCTGTCGATGCGGCGGCTGGACATCGACGCCTTCCCCGACACGACGCCGGTGCAGGTGCAGATCAACACCATCGTCCCGGCCCTCGGCCCGGAGGAGGTGGAGACGCAGATCACCTTCCCGATCGAGCAGGCGCTCTCGGGGCTGCCGAAGATTCAGACGCTCCGGTCGATCTCGAAGTTCGGGCTGTCGCAGGTGGTGGTCACCTTCGAGGAGGGGACCGACATCTACTTCGCCCGGACTGTCGTGAACGAGCGGCTGGGGACCGCCCAACTGCCGGCCGGCGTCGAGCGGCCGAAGATGGGGCCGGTCTCGACCGGCCTGGGCGAGGTGTTCCACTACGTCGTCACCGGCCAGGGCGACGACGTGACCAGCCTTCGCACAGTCCACGACTGGGTGGTGCGGCCCAAGATGCGGACCGTCCCCGGCACGGCCGAGGTCAACACCTGGGGCGGCTACGACAAGCAGTACCAGGTCCGCATCGACCCCGCACGGCTGCACAAGTACGGGCTGACGTTCGAGCAAGTGACCGAGGCCGTCCAGAAGAACAACCGCAACGTCGGCGGCGGCAGCGTCAGCACCGGCGGCACCATGCTGCTCGTCCACGGGGTCGGGCGGACGGCCACCCTCGACCAGATCAGGGACATCGTGGTCACCGCCCAGGACGGCGTCCCGGTGCGGGTGCGGGACGTAGCCGACGTGGAGGTCGGGTACGAGGTCCGGCGGGGGGCAGTCACCCTCGACGGCAAGGGCGAGGTCGTCCTCGGCCTCGGGTTCCTGACGATGGGCGAGAACACCCACGAAGTTACATGGGGGATGAAGCGGAAGTTGGACGAGGTGAAGGGGTCGCTGCCGCCGAACGTGAAGGTCGAGCCGGTGTACGACCGGACGGAATTGGTCGATCACGTCATCCACACCGTCCGCAACAACCTGTTCGAGGGCGGGCTGTTCGTCGTCGCGGTCCTGTTCGCCTTCCTGGGCAACCTGCGGGCGGCGGGCATCGTCGCGCTGGCGATCCCGCTGTCCATGCTGTTCGCGTTCAGCGGGATGCTCCAGTGGGGGGTCGCGGCGAGCCTCCTGAGCCTCGGGGCCATCGACTTCGGCATGGTGGTGGACAGCAGCGTCGTCATGGTCGAGAACTGCGTCCGCCACCTCGCGCACAACCCCGAGGGCAAGGACAAGCGGGAGGTGGTCCGAGACGCCGCCCTGGAAGTCCGCAAGCCGACGCTCTTCGGCGAACTCATCATCATGATCGTCTACCTGCCGATCCTGACGCTGGAAGGGACCGAGGGCAAGCTGTTCCGCCCGATGGCCCTGACCGTCATCTTCGCCCTGGTCGGGTCGATGATCCTGTCGATGACGCTGATGCCGGTGCTGGCGAGCCTGCTGCTCCCGAAGAAGGTCGCCGAGCGGGAGCCGCTGCTGATGCGGCTGGCCCTGGCCCTGTACCGCCCGGTCATGCGCTTCTCGATGCACCACAGGCTGGCGGTGGTCGGGTTCGCCCTGACCGTCCTGCTGGTCGCGTTCGTCATGATCGCCCCGCGGCTGGGATCGGAGTTCGTCCCCCGATTGAGCGAGGGGGCCATCTGCATCAACGTCGTGCGGCTGGCCGGCACCGACCTGGAGGAGTCCGTCCGGGCGAACACAAAGATGGAGAAGACGATCCTGGCCGAGTTCCCCGACGAGGTCGAACACGTCTGGAGTCGGGCCGGCACCGCCGAGGTGGCGACCGACCCGATGGGGGTCGAGTTGACCGACGTGTTCATCACCCTCAAGCCCCGGCAGAAGTGGACGAAGGCCCGCACCCAGGCCGAGTTGACAGAGTTGATCGAGAAGGCGGTGCGGGACATGCCGGGCCAGCGGAACGCCATGACCCAGCCCATCGAGATGCGGATGAACGAGATGATCTCGGGGGTCAAGTCGGACGTGGGGGTGAAGATTTACGGGGACGACTTCGCCGTGCTGGTGGCTAAGGCCAAGGAGGTCGAGGCAGTGCTGAAGTCGGTCCAGGGCAGCGCGGACATCAACGTCGAGCAGGTGACCGGCCAGCCAGTCCTCCAAATAAAGATCAAGCAGGACGAGATCGCCCGCCACGGGGTTCCGGCCCAGGCCGTCCTCGATCTGGTCGAGTCCATCGGGGCGAAGCCGCTGGGCGAGGTGGTCGAGGGGCAGGTGCGTTTCCCGTTGGCGGTGCGGCTGCCGGACCGGGACCGGGCCAGCCCGGAGGCCATCGGCAACATGCTCGTTGCTACGCCGAGCGGGGGCCGCATCCCGCTCTCCCGGCTGGCCGACGTGCAGGTGGTCGAGGGGCCGTCCACGATCCAGCGGGAATGGGGCCAGCGGCGGATCACCGTCACTTGCAACGTGCGGGGCCGCGACCTGGGGAGTTTCGTGGCCGAGGCCCGGCGGAAGACGGCCGAGCGGGTGCAACTCCCCGCCGGCCGGTACTCCATCACCTGGGGCGGGCAGTTCGAGCAACTGGAGCGGGCGAGCCTGCGGCTCATGATCGTCGTGCCCGTCGCGTTCATCCTGATCTTCGGCCTGCTGTACGCCACCTACGGGAACTTGTTGGACGCCTTCCGGGTGTTCACGGGCATCCCGTTCGCCTGGGTCGGCGGCATCTTCGCCCTTTATCTGCGGGACATGCCGTTCTCGATCAGCGCGGGCATCGGGTTCATCGCCCTCTCGGGCGTGGCCGTACTCGACGACATGATCCTCGTCTCTTACGTCCGCCAACTGCGGGACCGGGGGCTGGGCCTGACCGAGGCCATCGAGCAGGCCGCACTCACCCGGCTGCGGCCCGTGCTGATGACCACACTGGTGGCGTGCCTCGGATTCGTCCCGATGGCGTTCAGCACCGGCATGGGGGCCGAGGTGCAGCGGCCCCTGGCGACGGTGGTGATCGGCGGCGTGATCGGGGCGATGGTGATGTCGCTCCTGGTGCTTCGCGTGCTGTATCAGGCGTTCGAGGCGTTTCGGGGCAAAGTGGCTCCGGTGGCGGGGGCGGCGACTCATCGTGAAGAGCCGGCCCCGGTGTAACGGTTCGGTGTGATCCCAAACGAGAGGAGACTTCGATGAAGACGACGACGTTGCGAGTGGCGGTGTTGACCGCCCTCCTGTTCCCCGCCCTGGCCCTGCTCGCCCTCAGCGGGTGCGGCCAGAAGGACAAGGCCGAGGGGCCGAAGGAGGCCCCCGCGGTGGCCGAGAAGAAGAAGGACGGCGAGAAGAAGGACGCCGCCGACGGCTGGTGGTGCAAGGAGCACGGCGTCCCCGAACACGACTGCGCTCAGTGCGATGCGAAGGTCGCTGCCGAGTACAAGAAGAAAGGCGACTGGTGCAAGGAGCACGAACGGCCCGAGTCGCAGTGCTTCATCTGCAACCCGAAGCGGGCCGAGAAATTCGCCGCCGCCTACAAGGCCAAGTACGGCAAGGAGCCGCCGGCCCTGCCGCCCGAGGCGAAGGGCGAGAAGAAGTAGCCCGCCCACGCGACCTGGACTGGGCGTTGGGGGCGTGAGTCCGAACCCCCAACGCCCAGCGGGTCAACCGGAGGAACACGATGATGCTGCCGGTCCCACGGCGTCCGAGTTCGCGGAGTGTCGCCCTGGTTGTGATTGGGCTGTTGCTCCCGATGCAGGGCGGGT
>CANJKY010000111.1 GCA_947474875.1 Gemmataceae bacterium | reverse complement strand
TTAAGTGTTGACGCACCTCGACACCCGATCGCCCATCACCTCTCCCCCGCCCGCGGGGGAGAGGTCGGAGCGGGGAGCGCAGCGACCGCTCCGGGTGAGGGGGTCTGAAACCGGGCACCTCCTTCAACGTGGTGCGCGCAACTGCGGTCGGTACAATCCGAACGTGCCTCCCGCACCTCGGGTCCGCCGCCATGCTCCTCGCGCTCGCCTGCCTCGCCCTCGCCGCCGACCCCAAGCCCGCCCCCGGCGGGCTGGTGTTCGTCGCCCACTCGACCGCCCCAGACGTGCAGGTCGGGTCGGTCGCCCAACTCGACCCCACGTTCGCCGTCACCCTCGCCGAGCCGGCCGGAAGTGTCGCCGCCGGCGCCCTCGTCTCCCTCCGCCGGGCGGACAGGCCGCGGCCGGCCCATCCCGCCGGCCCGCACGTGCGGTTGGCCAACGGCGACGTGCTGCGGCTGGATTCGGTGTCCGGCGGGGACGCCCGCACCGCCAAGCTGGCCGTCGGGCTGGGGCGGGCGAAGCTGCTCACCGTGCTGTCCGTGCCGCTCACCGCCCTGTCCGCCGTGTGGTTCGTGGACCCGCCGGCCGACGCCCCGCCCGACCCCGCCCGCTATTCGTGGGTGGACGCGACGAAGAAGCAGGACACCCTGCTGCTGCGGAACGGGGATGTGGTCCGCGGCACGTTCGAGCGGGTCAGCGACACCGGGTCGGCGGTGCTGTTCAAGCCGGCCGGGGAGAAGGCCGCCCGCGGGTACGAGTTGCCGACGCTCGCCGCCCTCGCCCTCGACCCGTCGCTCGCCCTGGTGAAGAGGCCGAAGGGGGCGTTCGCCCGCGTCACCTTCACCGACGGCTCCCGCGTGAGTTGCACCGACGTGGCGAGTGACGGCGGAAAGTTCACCGCGTCGGCCGTCACCGGCGGGCGGGTCGAGGTGCCGCTGGCCGACGTGATCGCGGTGGACGTGATGCAGGGGAAGGCGGCGTACCTGAGCGACCTGAAGCCGAAGGCGGCGAAGGTCGAGCCGTTCGGGGCGGTGGCGTGGCCGTGGGCGGCCGACCGGAGCGCGAAGGGGAACCGGTTGCGGCTGAAGACGGTGCTCGGCGAGGAGACGTTCGACAAGGGCCTCGGGCTGCACTCGAAGACCACGCTCACCTACGACCTGGGCGGCAAGTACCGGCGGTTCGAGACGACGGTCGGGCTGGACGCGGCCACCGGCCGCAAGGGGGCGGTGGACGTGCGGGTGCTGGTGGACGGCAAGGAACAGGCGATCGACGGGCTGACCGGGCTGACCGCCGCCGGGGTGAGGGTGCTGGGCGTGGATGTGACGAAGGCGAAGGAGTTGACGCTGATCGTGGATTTCGGCCCCGGCGGGGACGTGCAGGACGACGTGAACCTGGTGGACGCGCGGCTGGTCGAGTGATTCCGGCGAGCCGCGTCCGCCAGGGAGCGGAGGTGAGTTAATCTCGTCCGGCCATGTTTTGGGCACCGGAGGGGCTCCCGGTTGTAGCCTGGGGCGGAAGCCCCAGGTTCTGGTCGACGGCACCCCAAGCCCCGGAGGGGCGTTCGGAGTCCACCCGAGCGCCCCTCCGGGGCTTGTTTCACTCGCCTCAACTTTTCTGGGGCTTCCGCCCCAGGCTACAGCCGGTCGCCGCTCCGCGGCTGAAAGGCGGCCCCTACTTGGCCGGCTTCTTCACCACCCACACCTCGCACACCTGGCAGCCGCGGCCGGGGCCACCCGCCCCCGCCTCCGCGGTCCAGGTGAGGGTCAGCTTGCCGTCCGCCGTGGCGGCTTTGGGGACGTCGAACTCGACCGGCTCGAACGGCTTGGCCAGGGGCGGGTGAACCTCGTGCCCGTCGCCGGCGGTCAGACGCACCTTGCGACCGTCCAGCGGGCCGTACACCACCCGCACCCGGTACGCGGCGGCCTTGTCCAGCCCGTCGTACTTTGCTCGCAGCGGGGTGTCGTAGTGCGTCTGGGCGAAACTCCACCACGCCCGCGGGACGGCGGCCAGCGAGCCGACGCGGAAGGCGGGGGCGGGCGACTCGTAGTACCCCGGGTCTTTCTCCCAGCCGGGGCCGCGGTCCAGGTGCGGCCGGCGGGCCGGGTCGCCGAAGGCGTCGTAGAACCCGCCAGGGCCGGGGTCGGTGCGGTTCAGAGTCGCGTGCAGCCGAGCGACCCGCGCCGCCTCATCCGGCAACTTCGCCGCCGCGGTCATCTGCTCCCGCAGCCAGGAGGCGTCGGTCAGCGGCACGTCGGCGGTGTCCAGGGTGGCCCCGCGACCGACCGCGATGGCGTGATACTTCGGCACGCTCAGTTGCGCGCGGATGCTCTGGAACAGAGCCTCGGCCAACTCACCCAACCGGGTTCTCAGTTCCGGGGCGGGCGGCTCTTTCGCCGCCCGGTCGAGGATCGCGACCGCGTCGGCGGTCGCCTTTTGTGCGCCGACGGATTTAGCCTCCCGCAGCGTAGCGACCGCCTTGTCGTAAGCCGCCGTCTCGTGCTTCTGCCGGGCGCGGACGTACCCGTCGTAGTACGCCCGGTACAGGGCCTGCTGGAACCGCCAGCTCAGCTTCTCCCGCGGGCCGGCGTCCTTCTCCATCTGCTGGAAGTGCTTCAGAGTGTCGTCGATGCCGGCGTTCGCCAGTACCGGGCCGGCCCAGTTCTTCTCCAGGGCGAACAGGCCGTCGGCGAAGCGGTCGCCGAGCGCCGGGCTGACGAAGTACCGGCCGTACTGCCGCAGCACCTCCTTCACATCGGCCTTGTCGTCCCACCCGAGCGCGGACCACACCACCTTGTTCACGTCGTCGTGGCAGCCCTCGGAGTAGGTGATGAACCCGGCGGTGCTGGCCCGGCCGTACCGGAACAGGTGGGCGGTCTGCACCGGCCGCGGGTTGCACACCTCGCGGCCCTCGGTGACGGCGAACGCCACGTCCCAGTCCGGCACCGGGTACTGGCAGCGGAGGCTGTGGGTGATGTCCGGGTAGTCGCGGATGGGAAACTTCTTCGGCACCGCCTCCCGCAACTTCGGCAGCGGCACCCGCACCTGCGGGCCGAACACCACACCGCTCAGCCACGCCGGCTCCGCCCGCATCAGATCGTAGAACTCGTCCATCCACGGGCCGGTGAAGCTCTGCGGCGACACCCACATGGCCGCCTTCGGGTGGTACTTCTTCAGGTTCGCGGTCTGCTTATCCAGCAGGTCGAACAGCACCTTCGGCCGGGTGTGGCCGGGGTCGCCGCCGGGCACGAACACGGCGTCGATCCGCGGCACCGCTTTGAACACCTCGCCCCACTCCTTCAGGGCGAACTCGACCGTCTTCGTGTCGGCGTAGTTGAGGTCCATCGCCGGGTACCACACCCACACGTCCAGCCCGTACTCGTCGGCGATCCGCGACACCTCGGCCATCATCCGCAGCGGCGGCAGCGGGAACAGCGGGCTGTCGGCGGCGTCGTCCGACCGCGGCGGGATCAACTCGACCGCGTTGCACCCGAACACCGCCAGGTCGCGGACGTACTGCTCCCACATGGCGACGGTCCAGCCGTCGTAGGAGTTGGTCTTCGGGCGGTAGCCGATCTGGTGCCCGCGGAGCGGGGTGGTCGGGGCGGACTCCTCGTGGAAGTCGGCGGGCAGCGTCACCTTCAGCCGGTTCAGGCGGAGTTCGCGGAGCAGCCGGCCGACGCCGAACAGCACCCCGCGGGCGTCGTTCCCGGCCACCCACACCACCTGACCCGAGACGCCGATCCGGTACCCCTCGGGCCTGGGTTTGCCCGCCGGCTCGGGCATCTTCACGCCCCGTTTGTCGAGCACCGCCCGCACCCCGTCGGCTGGACCGACCACCACCACCGGGGCGTCGCCGGTCGGCCACGCCGCCGGCTGGTCCCACCGCACCATCGCCCGCGCGTCCACCTCCTCGACCAGCATCCGCACCGCCTTCGCCGCCGGCCCCGTCAGGTCCGGCGGGGTGACGACGGCGGCGCGGGTCAGGTCCAGGTCCGCCCCGGCCGCGACCGCGGACAGCCCGACGAGGAGACAGGCCGCGAGGGCCAGCCGGGTTGTCATCGAACGTCCTCCGTCGGGACGGGGAGCGCGTCGGACGCGCTCCCCGTTGGGTCGCGACTAAACCCGATCCCAAATCCCCTTCTCCTCCCACCCTTTCCGTGGGGTGCGTTTGACGAACGCGTTCGCCTTCGGCTCGTTGGTGAACTGCATCTTCTTCTCGTCCCACTTCAAAGCCGTCTTCGGGAAGCGGGTCGCCAGGCAGCCGAGCAGCACCATCTCGGTCAGCGGGCCGGCGTAGCTGAACGGGGCGCTCGTCTGGCCGTTCCCGCGGGCCGCCTCCACCCACTGCAGGTAGTGGTCGTCCCCCTTGATGTCCGGCTTCTTGTAGCTCTCCACCTTGCCGTCCTTTAGCACCACCGGCGGGCCGATGTACGGCGAGTACAGCACCGCGTCGGTGCCGAGGTAGATGCTCCCCTGGTCGCTCAGCTTCTGCTCGCCGATCTGCTTCACCACCTCGGTCGGCGGCCGCTTGTTCCCGTTGTACCAGGTGAGGCTCACCTCATCGGTGGTGTACTTGGTGCCGGGGAACACGAACTCCACCTGGCAGTTCAGCCCCCAGTTGTAGTCGTTCGGCGCGTCGCCGACCGACTCCACCTTGTTCGGGTTGCCCACGCCCAGCGCGCCGAACACCGGGTCCAGGATGTGACAGCCCATGTCGCCGAACGTGCCGGTGCCGAAGTCCAGCCGCTTCCGCCAGTTGCCGGGGTGGTAGTACCCGCCGCCGATGAACGGCCGGTCGGCGGCCACGCCCAGCCACAGGTCCCAGTTCAGGGTCGGCGGCACCGGGTCCTGCTTGTCCGGCTTCGGCTTGCTGTCGCCCCAGTCCTTGCCGCTCCAACTGTGCACCGCCTTCACCTTGCCGACCGCCCCGTCGTGGATCATCTGCACCACGCTCTTGTGGACCGGGTGCGAGTGGATCTGAATGCCCATCTGCGAGACGACCTTCGCCTCCTTCGCGGCGACCTGGAGCGCCCGGCACTCGTGCAGCGTCTGCGTCAGCGGTTTCTGCGTGTACACGTGCTTGCCGGCCTTGATGGCCCGCATGGTCGGGCAGGCGTGCATGTGGTCCGGGGTGGACACGTTCACCGAGTCGAACTTCTCCTTGTCGAACATCTCCCGCCAGTCCTGGTACACCTTCAGGTCGGGGTACTTGTCCTTCCACTTCTTGGTCTGGGCCAGGTCCACGTCGGCGACGGCGACCAACTTCAGGTTCTTGCTCGCGGTGAGCGAGCCGATGTCCGAGCCGGCCATGCCGCCGGCGCCGACGCTGACGTGCATCAGCGTCTCGCTCGGGGCGGCGTGGGCGAAACTGCGGAACACGAACGGGGCGGCGAGGGCGCCGAGCGCGGCCCGGCGGGTGATGCGGTGGGTCATGGGGGTACTCGGGAATGGACGACGGCCCCTACGGGGCGTGGGTGTATGAGGTTCCGGGTTCCCAGGGCTTCCGCCCTGGGCTACATCCGACGGCCGCTCCGCGGCGAAAGCGTTCGCTCTCTTGCGTCCCGGAGGGACCGCCGGACGTAGCCCAGGGCGGAAGCCCTGGGTCTCCAGCCAGGCGCCGCGGTCACTTCAGCGTCTTGATCTTCACGTTCCGGAACTCGACCGGGTCGTTGTGCCCGAGGAACCCGAAGTACCCCTTGGTGCGGTCCTTGCCGGGGTGCGGGCTGTTCGCCATGTACTCGCTGATCTTGCTCAGGTCGGTGTCCAGAATCCGCGTGCCGTTCAGCTCCACCTGGATGGTCGGGCCTTTCACCGTCACCACCTGGTAGTTCCACTCGCCCTGCGGCCGCTGGTAGCCCCGCGCCGCCGCCGCCATGCCGTAGGCCGACCCGTGCGCCTGCCGCGGGTCGATCCCCTTGTAGTCGTCGTTCAGCACCTGCAGCTCGCACATGCCGATGTACGCCCCGTCCCCCTTCCCGCCGGGGTAGCGGATGCCCAGCCCGTTGTTCCCGTTCCCAGGCGGGAACTTGATCTCCAGCGCCACCTGGAAGTCGGCGTACTCGTCGGTGGTGTACAGCACCCCGCCCTTCCCCTTCTTGCACCGCAGGGCGCCGTCCACCACCTCGTACCCGTCCGTCGCCCCCTGCCAGCCGTCGAAGTCCTTGCCGTTGAAGACGGCCTTGAACTCCTTGTCCTCCGCCTTCTTCGCCAGGATGGCGTTCGCCTCCGCCGCCGGGATCTCGCGGACGAAGATGTTCCGCCAGTGGATGGGCAGCTTCGGCGGGTGCGTCTGGAGCAGGAACGGGGCGGCCTTCGGCACCGGCTTGCCCCTGTCGAAGTAGTTCAGGATGCGGGCGTGGTCCACCACCAGCTTGTCGTTCAGGTGAATCGTGATCCGCTCGCCCACCACCAGGATGCGGAACTGGTTCCACTCGCCGGCCGGCTTGTCCGCCTTCACCAGCGGGTCGCGGCCGGGGGTGCCCTTCGGGTTGTTCCACAGCCCGCCGCTGCCCTTGGCGTTGTCGTTCTTCACCTGGGCCGGGTCTTCCGGGTCCCACACCTGAATTTGCGGCATCATCTTCGGATAAATGCCGGCGTCCACCGTCGGACTGATCTTGTACTCGACCAGCAGTTCGAAGTCGGCGTAGTCCTTCGCGCTGGCCAGGAACGGGCCGCTGCCCTTGTTCACCAGCTCGCCGTTCTCGATCGTCCAGTGGTTCTTCAGGTCGGCCGTCCAGGCGTCGAACTTCTTCTGCCGCTCCTCCGGGGTGAGCTTGGCCAGGTCGACCGGGCTGCCGCCCTTGCCGTGGATGTCCCACCCCTTGAAGTTGGTGAAGTCCTTGCCGTTGAACAGGGCGGTGAACCCCTTCGGCGGGTCGGCCGCGAACGCGGGCGCCGTCAGCAGGACGGCGAACAGGAAGTACCGGCGGAGCATGTGAGCCTCGGTCAGAGAGGTGCCCGGAACGGGCGGGGGCGGGGAAGGGTGTTTACACCCTCGTGGAGAAAGATCATAATCAACTCTCCCACCCGGCCGCCAGTGCCGACCCGGCTTCTCCCGCCGCGAGCCACATGTTTTCTCTCGCCCACCCCCTGACCCGTCGTTCCTGGCTGACCGTCGGCGGCCTCGGCGCGTTCGGCCTGACCCTGCCCCGGCTGCTGACGGCGAACGAAGCCGCGAAGCCGAAACGGCCCAAGTCGGTCATCCTTCTGTTCCTGCTCGGTGCCCCGCCGCAGCAGGAGACGTGGGACCCGAAGCCCGATTCGCTGCCCGAGTACCGCGGCGACCTGAAGCCGATGCCGACCACCACCCCCGGCCTGTGGGTGGGCGAGACGATGACGCAGACGGCCAAACGCACCGATCGCATCGCCGTGCTGCGGGCGGTTCAGACCGGCGACCACGCGCACTCGTCCAGCGGGTACACGATGACCACCGGCCTGCCGCACGCCCCCACCAGCGTGGAGAACGTGAAGCCCGGCGCCCCGAACGACCACCCGAGCATGGGAGCGGTGGTCCGCCGGTTCATCCCGGACCGCGGCGGGATGCCGTCGGCGATAACGCTGCCGGAGCAGGCGGCGAACGACGGCAACATCACCTGGCCGGGGCAGGACGCCGGGTTCCTGGGGCGGGCGTTCGACCCGTGGTTGTTGAACGGCGACCCGAGCGGGGCGGCGTTCGACGTGGAAGGGCTGAGCCTGGCGAAGGAGGTGTCGACCGAGCGGTTCACCCAGCGGCAGACACTCCGCGATCGAATGGACGCCCGGTTCGCCCGGCTGGAGTCGGCGGCGAGCGTCCACTCGGCGCGGGTGCAACAGGCGGCCGACCTGATCGGCTCGCCGGCGGCGAAGGCGGCGTTCGACCTGACCCGCGAAGACCCGAAGTTGCGGGACCGCTACGGCCGCACCCGGTTCGGCCAGAGTTGCCTGCTCGCCCGCCGGCTGGTGGAGGCCGGGGTGCGGCTGGTGCGGGTGAACTGGACCCGCGTGCCGAACGCGCCGAACAACGGCCACTGGGACACACACACCGCGAACACCGCCGGGGTGAAGGCGCTCATGCCGATCCTGGACGCGGCGTACTCCGCCCTGCTCGACGACCTGGCCGACCGTGGGCTGCTCGACGACACGCTGGTGATCTGGATGGGCGAGTTCGGCCGCACGCCGCGGTTCAACCCGGCCGGCGGGCGGGACCACTGGGGGAACGTGTTCAGCGTGGCGCTGGCCGGCGGCGGGGTGCGGGGCGGGACGGTGTACGGGGCGAGCGACAAGATCGCCGCCTTCCCGAAGGACGGCCGCGTCCGTCCGCAAGACCTGACGGCGACGGTGTACCACACCCTCGGCATCCCGCTTGATGCCGAGATCCACGACACCCTCGGGCGACCGCTGCCGGTATCCCGGGGGGAGGTGGTGAAGCACATCTTGTAGCCGCGACCCAGCGGGGAGCGCGTCGGACGCGCTC
>CANJKY010000110.1 GCA_947474875.1 Gemmataceae bacterium | reverse complement strand
GGGGTGTACGACCGGTTCCTGCGGTTCCACGCCACCCACTTCTTCCACTCCCGGTACCTGAGCATCGTCCGCCGGCCGGTGCTCGGGGTGGCGTCCATGCTCCGCCTGTGGGGGCAGTTCAGCGTCCCGCAGCTGCTGGGCACGTGGGCGGTCGGGTTCCGCGTCGGCGTCGAACTGGCCGTCACCTTCCCGCACGTGTGGGTGATCGCCCACGAGCACCTGAACGAACACACCGCCGCCCGGTTGGGGGACATGCTGGGGGTGACGATCGACGTGCCGGCCGGGCGGTTCGACCGGGTGTTCCAGCAGGCGGCAGGTGCGGCCGAACGCCTGCCGCCGCGGATGGAGCCGCACCGGGCGGAGCTGGACGAACTCACCGCCCTGTATGACGAGTGGACGGCGGCGTTCTGCCCGGACTCCTTCCGGTACACCAACCGGGAGGCGTCCCGGCCGTTCGCCGCCCGCATGTGCGACCGGGCGGACGAGTTCCTGCGGCGGGTGTCGGCGGCCGCGTCCCGCCCGGCCGCCTGATCGCGGCCCGGACCGGGCGACTACCGGCGTGCGTACTCGGCGTCCAGCGCCAGGTTCACCTCCAGAACGTTCACCAGCGGCTCGCCGACCAGCCCGGCCAGCGGGGCGAACGCCTTCGCCTCCAGGATCGCCTCGATCCGCTTCTTCACCGCCGCGGCGTCCCCCGAGCCGGCCCGGGCGGCGGCCACCCGGTCGAGCTGCCAGCGGGCGTTCCGCATGGTGATGTGCGGGTCCACTCCGGCCCCGGACGCCGTGACCGCGTCGGCCGGCACCTGTTCCAGTTTGGCCTGTGGGTGCTCCTGAAGCCAGGCGTCGAAGAACACCCCTTGCAGGTCCGCCCCGGTGGTGACGGCCGCCGCCTTGCCGTCCGCCAGGGCCGGGAACGCCCGCGGGTGGGCGGCCGCGAAGCTGGCGAAGAACTGGACCGCCACCGCGTCCGGCGCGGCCTCCGGGTCCGGAGCGTCGGCCAACTTCGGGTTGTCCTTCTTCCACTGCTCGACCACCTCCGGGTGCGTCTTGCACCACTCGGCCACCACCTTCCTGGTGTCGTCCCCGGTCTTCACCCACTCGCCGGCCGCGACCGGGTTGGCCGCCGCCCATCCGGCCAGCCGGTCGGCCGCGGCGAACCACTTCTCCACATCCGGGCCGACCGGGCGGCCGTCGGCGTACCGGGCCACCGGCCCGAGTTGCCGGGCCACCCGGAACCGCAGCTTCGGCTGGGCGGCTCCCCAGTTGCTCCCGCCGGTGGCGGCGGCGTTGTACCCGGCGGCCGACGGGCGGGGCCAGAAGTACTCGTCCCGGGTGAACGCCTGGGCGATCTGGGTCGAGCCGACCGGCGTGCCGTCGGCCTTGGTCACCAGGCTGCCGTTCGCCGTCGTGGGGAACAGGGTCTGGCCGAACGCCCACAGCACGGCCGGGTACAGGACGCAGCACAGGACCACGCTGCTGACGAACAAGATGAGGTTGGCACGCAGGGCTTTCATGGGTGACTCCTTGGCATGTTCTGCCGGACGGCTCAGACGCCCGGGATGACGGACACCGCCAGGTCGATCAGCTTGATCCCGGCGAACGGCACCAGCACCCCGCCCAGACCCCAGATCAGCAGGTTCCGCCGCAGCAGGGCATCGGCCCCGACCGGCCGGTACGTCACCCCCTTGAGGGCGATCGGGATCAGGCACGGGATGACCACGGCGTTGAAGATGACCGCACTCCGGATGGCCGACGTCGGGCTGGTCAGGTGCATGAAGTCGAGCTTCTTCAGCCACGGCAGGGTGCCGGCGAACAGGGCGGGCACGATGGCGAAGTACTTGGCCACGTCGTTGGCGATGCTGAACGTGGTGAGCGCCCCGCGGGTCATGAGCAACTGCTTGCCGACCTCCACCACCTCGATCAGCTTGGTCGGGTCGCTGTCCAGGTCCACCATGTTGCCGGCTTCCTTGGCCGCCTGGGTGCCGCTGTTCATGGCCACCCCGACATCCGCCTGGGCGAGCGCCGGGGCGTCGTTCGTGCCGTCGCCCATCATGGCCACCAGCCGGCCGCCCTGCTGCTCCTGGCGGATGTACGCCAACTTGGCCTCCGGGGTGGCCTCGGCGATGTAGTCGTCCACCCCCGCCTGGGCGGCGATGGCCCTGGCCGTCAGCGGGTTGTCCCCGGTCACCATGACCGTACGGATGCCCATCTTCCGCAGCCGGTCGAACCGCTCTTTGATGCCCGGCTTGAGCACGTCTTCGAGGACGACCATGCCGACGATCCGGTTCCCCTCGGCCACCAGCAGCGGGGTGGACCCCTGGCCGGCGACCGCGTCCACCTGTTCCTTCAGCAGGTGTGGGGGTGTGCCGCCGTGGGCCTGGGTGTGCTTGAGGATGGCATCCGCCGCCCCCTTGCGGATCACCCGCCCGTCCGGCAGGTCCACCCCGCTCATCCGCGTCTGGGCGGTGAACGCGACGAACCGGGAGGCAGTTGGGGCGGCCCACCCGCCGGCCCCCGGCGTCCGCCGGTACAGCTCGACGATGCTCTTGCCCTCGGGCGTCTGGTCGGAGGCGCTGGCCAGGGCGGCGAGCTGGCCGACCTCCACCGCCGACACGTCCGCCAGCGGGACGAACCGGGTGGCCTGCCGGTTCCCCAGGGTGATGGTGCCGGTCTTGTCCAGCAGCAGGGTGTCCACGTCCCCGGCCACCTCCACCGCCTTGCCGCTCTTGGCGATGATGTTCGCCCGCAGCGCGCGGTCCATGCCGGCGATGCCGATGGCTGCCAGCAGCGCACCGATGGTGGTCGGGATCAGGCACACCAGCAGGGCCACCAGCGTCGGGATGTCGGTGCCCAGGCTCCTCACCGCCCCGACCCCCAGGTAACCGGCCATGTACGTTTCGGCGTGCAGGGCCATCGGCCACAGGGTGGCGGTGACGATCAGGAAGATGAGGGTGAACGCGGCCAGCACCAACTGTAGGGCGATTTCGTTCGGCGTCCGCTGCCGGGCCGCCCCCTCCACGAGCGCGATCATGCGGTCGAGGAACGATTTGCCGGCGGTGGCGGTCACCCGCACCAGGATGGCGTCGGACAGCACGCGGGTGCCGCCGGTCACCCCGGAGCGGTCGCCCCCGGCCTCCCGCACCACCGGCGCGCTCTCACCGGTGATGGCCGACTCGTCCACCGACGCCACGCCCTCCACCACCTCGCCGTCCGCCGGGATCACCTCGCCGGCCTCGACGATCACCAACTCGCCGGTGGCCAGCCTGGTGGACGACACCGTTTCGAGGTCCTGCGGGGTGCGGGACCAGGCGGCGAGCGTACCCGGCGGCACGTCGCTCGTGGCCACCAGCTTGAGCCGCCGGGCCGGGGTGTCCTGCCGCGTCTTCCGCAGCGTGTCGGCCTGGGCCTTGCCGCGGGCCTCGGCCAGCGCCTCGGCGAAGTTGGCGAACAGCAGGGTCAGGACGAGCCACACGTCCAGGGCGATCAGGTAGCCGAGCGGGGCGGCGGTGCTGGCCGGGTCGACCGCCTTCACGACCGTGTACACGATCGACAAGGCCGTGCCGACCTCGACCACGAACATCACCGGGTTCTTCCACAGGATGTCCGGGCGGAGCATGACCACCGCCTGCCGCAGGGCGGTCTTCACCAGGTCCGGGGCGAACAGCCCCTGCCGGCGGCTCAGCTTCCGGGCCGCCTTCGCGTCCCCGGCGGGCGGTCGAGGGGTGCTCATGGTCGCAGTCACGGGTGTCCTCGGGCATGGCGGCCGGGCGTGTGCCCGGCCGGTGTCGGTTCGTCTGGCTGAACGTCGCTTACCGGCCGAACGGGATCGGGCCGAGGTGCTCGGCGATCGGCCCGAGCGCCGCCACCGGCAGGAACATCAGGGCGCCGAGCAGCACGATGGTGCCGACCAGCACGCACCCGAAGGTGACGGTGTCGGTCCGCAGGGTGCCGGCGGTGAACGGGGTCGGCCGCTTGGCGGCCAGGCTGGCGGCGAACGCGATCGGGGCGATGATCGGGATGAACCGGCCGAGCACCATCACCAGCCCGGTGGCGACGTCCCAGTGCGGGGCGAAGGTCGCCGGCGTGCTCGGGTTGGCCGCCGCGTCGTTGAACCCGAACGTGTCCCCCAGGCCCTCGAACCCGCTCCCGTTGTTCGCGCTGGCCGAGGTGAACTCGTACAGGATCTCGCTGAACCCGTGCGGGCCGGGGTTGTTGGTGGCGGCCGTCCCCCAGTCAAGGGCGGCGAACAGGCCGGTCGGTACCAGCACCAGGATGGGGTGGACGAGCAGGGCGACGGCCGCCAGCTTCATCTCCCGCGCCTCCACCTTCTTGCCCAGGTACTCCGGGGTGCGGCCGACCATCAGCCCGGCCAGGAACACGGCGATGACCAGGTACACCAGGAAGTTGATCAGCCCCACCCCGATGCCGCCGAAGTTGCAGTTCAGCCACATGCCGGTGAGCGGGGTCAGTCCGGCCAGCGGGTTCAGGCTGTCGTGCATGCCGTTCACCGACCCGTTGCTGGTGCAGGTGGTGAGGGCTGCCCACGTCGGGGTGGCCGAGTGCCCGAACCGCAGTTCCTGCCCCTCCAGGTTGCCGGACCCGGACTGATCCACCGGCAGCCCGACGACGGCGGGGACGGTCAGGTCCTTCGCCTCCGACCGGCCGTCCGCGTCGGTGGTGGTGACGCGGTACGGCTTGCCGCCGGCGTCGGTCACCGCCGGCTTGCCGGCCAGGGCCGGGTTCGGGGTGAGCGAGTCCGTCCCGATCCCCCAGGCGATCAGCCCGACCAGGAACGCCATCATCACCGAGTAGATGACGGTGGCGTGGGCGTGGTTGCGGAGCATGGTGCCGAACAGCACCACGCAGGCCATCGGGATGAGGACGATCGAGACGCACTCGACCACGTTCGACACCGCCGACGGGTTCTCGAACGGGTGCGCCGAGTTCGGGCCGAAGAACCCGCCGCCGTTGGTGCCGAGCTGTTTGATGGCCACCACCGCCGCCACCGGCCCGCGGGAGATCGTCTGCTCCGCCCCCTCGACCGTGGTCACCCTGGCGTTCCCCTGGAACGTCATCGGCGTGCCCTCCACGATCAGCATCGCGCCGACGACCAGGCTGAGCGGGACGGCGACGCACACCAGCCCCCGCCACAGGTCCAGGTTGTAGTTGCCGAGGTACTGGTCCCCCCGCAACCCGCGGATGACCGCCAGCAGGGCGGCCAGCCCGACCGCCGGGGTGAGCATCTGCTTGAACAGCACGCCGAAGATCTGGCTGCCGTAGGTGAGGTGGACCTCGCCCGAGTAGTGCTGCAGGTTGGTGTTCGTCAGGAACGAGCAGGCGGTGTTGAAGATGGTGGACGGGGAGAGCATCCCCTTCCCGTCCGGGTTCAGGAACGCCGGGTGGTACGGCTGGGTGGCCAGCACCAGGTACCCGAACAGGAAGAGGACGGCGTTCGACCCGAGCATGGCGAAGCAGTACCGCTGCCACGTCTGCGGGCCGGTGTCGATCAGCCGCTCGAACGCGTTCCGCGGGCCGTCCCGGTCCAGCACGCGGGCCATGTACCGGCCGAGCGGGATCGACAGCAGGACGGACAGGCCGACAATAACGGCGGGCAGGAGCCACATGGGGGGATCTCTCGGTTAGAACCGCTCCGGCCGCAACAGGGCGGCGAGCAGGTAGGCGAACAGCAGCACGATGACGGCGGCGGTCAGCCAGATCACGGCAATCCTCCTCACACGCGGTCGCAGGCGACCACGAACAGGTACATCAACCCCAGGGCGCTCAACCCCAGCCCGAGGGTGAGCGGAATCCAGAGCGTCAGGTCCACGACCGGCTCCTTCGGACGGATTGGTGTGCGGTGTGCGTAAGGCAACGGGGGTGCCACACCGCCGAATTGCCGCAAGTGCTGTGATTTCAGTGGAATCGGACGGTGATCGACTCCGGCGGTGACCGAGGCCGTCGTGCAATGTGCCGCAACGTCCGTGCAACTTGCACGACGGCGGACCGCGGGACGACTCGTACCGGAGGGGCAGTCGTGAACATCCTGGTGGTGGACGACGAGGCCACCCTCCGGCGGACCATCCGCACCACCCTGGAAAGCCAGGGGCACACGGTGGCCGAGGCGGCGACCGGTTCGTTGGCGGTCGAGCGGGTGCGGGCGTCCCGGCCGGACCTGGTGCTGCTCGACCTGAAACTCGGCCGGGAGTCCGGGCTGGACGTGCTGGGCGAACTGCACACGGCCGCCCCCGGAATCGGGGTGGTGGTCATCACCGCCCACGCCACCATCGAGACGGCCGTCGAGGCCATCCGCCGTGGGGCGCTCGACTACCTGCCCAAGCCGTTCACCCCCCAGCACCTCGCCGACCTGCTGGCCAAGTGGGGCGGCGGGGCCAGGGCCGACCGGGACGCCGACGCGGCCGTGCTGGCGAGTGCCGAGCCGGCCATGCGGCAGGTCCTGGAGACGGTGTTCGCCGTCGCCCCGAGCGACGCGACCGTCCTCCTGCGGGGGGAGAGCGGCACCGGCAAGGGGGTGCTGGCGAAGGCCATCCACGCCCGCAGCCGCCGGGCGGCCGGCCCGTTCGTCACCGTCCACTGCCCGAGCCTGTCGGCCGAACTGCTGGAGAGCGACCTGTTCGGGCACACCAAGGGGGCGTTCACCGGGGCGGTCCGCGACACGGTCGGGAAGGTGGCGGCGGCGGTCGGCGGGACGTTGTTCCTCGACGAGGTCGGGGACCTGCCCCTGCCCCTCCAGCCGAAACTGCTGCGACTGGTGCAGGACCGCACCTACGAGCGGGTGGGGGAGGCGGCGGTGCGGACCGCGGACGTGCGGATCGTGGCGGCGACCAACCGCGACCTGGAGGCCGAGGTGGCCGCCGGCCGGTTCCGCGAGGACCTGCTGTACCGGCTGAACGTGATCGAGGTGACGGTCCCACCCCTGCGGGAGCGGAGGGCCGACGTCATGCCCCTGGCCGACCACCTGCTCGCCCAGTTCGCCGGCCGGGCGTACAAGCCGCTCACCGGGTTCACCCCGGCCGCACGAGAGGTCATCCGGCGGCACCACTGGCCGGGGAACGTCCGCGAGCTGCGGAACGCGATCGAGCGGGCCGTCCTGTTGTGCAAGGGCACCGAGATCGACGTGCCGGACCTGCCGCCGGCGGTCCTCGCCCCGCCTTCGGCCGCGAAGGTGGCGGTCGGCGAGGGGGTGCCGATCGACGCCGTCGAGGTGGAGCACATCCGCCGGGTGCTGGCCGCCAGCCCGACCCTGGAGGACGCCGCCCGGACGCTCGGCATTGACCCGAGCACCCTGTACCGCAAGCGGAAGAGGTACGGGTTATGAGCCTGCGATACCGATTGTGGCTGTCGTTCGCCCCGCTGCTGGTGCTCCTGGCGGCGCTCGGGGCCGGGGCGGTGTACGCCCTCGGGCTGCTGGGCACCCGGATCGATGCCATCCTGCGGGAGAACTACCGGAGCGTCGACGCCATGAACGGGCTGGCTGAGGCGACCGAGCGGATCGACTCGTCCTTCCAGTTCGTCCTGGCCGGCCGGCCGGAGGCCGAGAAGCAGTACGACGAGCACTGGGCGGCTTACCGCCGGCACCTCGATTTCGAGCGGTCGAACGTGACCGAGCCGGGCGAGGCCGAACTGGTGGCCCGGCTGGCTGAGGTCACCGACCGCTACCGGACGCTCGGGGACCGGTTCTTCGACCCGACCCGGACGGCCGGGGAGCGGACCGCCGACTACTACGGGACGGACGGCACGCCCGGCCCCCTTCAGGCCACGTTCGTGGAACTGAAACGGGTGAGCAGCGACATCCGCCGGCTGAACCAGGACAGCATGGAGCAGGCCAGCACGGACGCCCGCCGGACGGCGGCCGCGGCCCGCTGGTGGGCGGCCGGCGGGGTGTTCGCCGCCCTCGCCGCGACCGGCCTGTTGGCCTGGTGGACGGCCCGCGCCGTCCTCCGCCCGGTGGACGACCTGACCCGGTCCGCGAAGGCGGTCGGGGACGGCCGGCTCGACCTGCTCGTCACCGCCGACACCCGGGACGAGATCGGCGACCTGGTGGCCGCGTTCAACCGCATGACCGCCCAGCTCCGCGACCTGCGGCAGTCCGAAGCGGCGCGGCTGCTCCGGGCCCAACAGGCCAGCCAGGCGGCCATCGACGCCTTCCCCGACCCGGTGCTGGTGGTCGACCCCGGCGGGCGGGTGGAGATGGCGAACCCGGCCGCCCGGCGGATTCTCGGGGTGGTGGCCGGGGACGACCCGGCCGCCCCGCCGTGGCGGCCGCCGGAGAAGTTGCACGAGCCGCTGGCGGCCGCCCTGCGGGAGCAGCGGCCGTTCCTGACCCAGTCGTTCGACGCGGCGGTGACGTACCGGGCCGGGGCCGAAGACCGCGTGTACCTGCCCCAGGTGCTGCCGGTGCGGGACCCGTACGGGGCGACGCTGGGGGCCGCGGTGG
>CANJKY010000109.1 GCA_947474875.1 Gemmataceae bacterium | reverse complement strand
GACACCGCCCGCGCCCACGCCCACGGGGACGAGGCCCGCACCGTCGTCGCCGGGTACCACTGGTTCACCGACTGGGGGCGGGACACCATGATCTCGCTGGAGGGGCTGACCCTGCACACCGGCCGCCCGGCCGAAGCCCGGCACATCCTCCGCACGTTCGCCGCCCACGTGAAGGACGGCCTGATCCCCAACTACTTTCCGGACCGGGAGAACGAGGGGGTGTACCACACCGCCGACGCCACCCTGTGGTTCTTCCACGCCCTCAGCCGGTACTCGCAGCTCGCCGGCGACCCCGACCTCGTCCGGGAGCTCCTGCCCACCCTCACCGACATCGTCGCCAAGCACACCGCCGGCACCCGGTTCGGCATCGGCGTCGACCCGGCCGACGGGCTGCTCCGGCAAGGAGCCGAAGGGTATCAGCTCACCTGGATGGACGCGAAGGTGGGCGACTGGGTGGTCACCCCGCGGCGGGGGAAGGCGGTGGAGATCTGCGCCCTGTGGTACAACGCCCTGAGGCTAATGGCCGACTGGACGGGCGAAGCGGAGTACGGTCGGCGGGCGGACCGGGTGCGGGAGAGCTTCAACCGCCGGTTCTGGAACGAGGCGACGGGCTGCCTGTGGGACGTGATCGACGGCCCGGACGGGAAAGACGACCCGGCGGTTCGGCCGAACCAACTGTTCGCCATCTCGCTACCCAACCCGGTCCTCGACCCGAAGCGGTGGCGGGCGGTGGTGGACGTGGCGACGGCGAAGCTGCTCACCCCGGTCGGGCTGCGGTCGCTCGCGCCGGGCGAACCGGACTACCACCCCAAGTACTTCGGCGACCTGCGGGCGCGGGACGCGGCCTACCACCAGGGGACGGTGTGGGGGTGGCTGATCGGCCCGTACGCGGACGCCCGGGCGAAGGCGTACCCGGAGCGAGCAGACCCGGCCGACCTGTTGCCCGGGTTCGACGCCCACCTGAGCGAGGCGTGCGTGGGCACCATCAGCGAGGTGTTCGACGCCGACCCGCCGCACACCCCGCGGGCGTGCGTGGCCCAGGCGTGGAGCGTGGCCGAGGTGCTGCGGCTGCTGGCCGCCGCTACTTGACCGCCGGGGTGGGCGGCACGATCGTGCCCTTCGACGCCTCCGGCCCGCGGGTGCCGGCGGCCCCCTCCGGCTTCGGCCGCACGGTCAGGTTCAGCCCGGTACGGGCACCCTGCTTCTCCCCGTCCTTCAGCCCCGGCGGCAGGTCTCGCCACGCCGTCCCGTCCAACTTCTCCCCGCCGCCCGGTACGTCCCCCTTCTGCCCCATCTGGTACCCGGCCCGGAACAACTTGCACATCTCGGCCGGGACGAACTCGGTGCTCTTCTCCGGCACCTCCTGCTGCTCCGGGATGGCGGACACCCGCAGGTTCATGCCGGTCAGCAGGCAGTACGTGTACATGCGGTAGAGGTCGCCGCGGGTGAGCGAGTACAGCAGCAGGGAGGTGGAGTTCAGGGCGATGGGCAGGGTACGGAGGCGGACGGCGTCCGGCGCCGGGTTGATCTTGCCGGCCACCAGCACGTACAGGTTCGAGTCGGCCAGCGCATCCGGGTCCACGTCCTGGCCGGGGTGGAAGTGCGGCGGGCGGAAGAACAGCGAGCGGGTGACCGACCCGTCCACGTGCAACTCTTCATACGACCGGCCGTCGATCCCCACCCGGATGCGGACGGGCGGGAAGAACCCGGGGATGGACGCCGACGCCAGGATCACGTCTCGCACCAGTTGCACCGCCTCGGACGTGCCCCGCTTGGCGATCGCGCCCACGTCCCACAGCACGATCCGCTTGGTGTCCAGGTTGGTCGTGCCGATGAACAGCCGCCGTCCCTTGTCGTGCTCGGCCGCCAACCGGGCGACCAGCTCGGGGGTGACCCGCCGCTCCAGCCGCTGGCGGAACGGGGTGGCGTCCACCAGCGACTCGGACAGGATGCGGCGGACCGGTTGGCGGGTGTAGATGTCCTCGGTGCGAACGGACGTGTACTCGGTCTGCAGGACGTGGTCGAACTCCGGGCCGAGGAAGGCGAACGGGGCGATGAGGGCGCCGGTGCTGATGCCGGTCACCACGTCGAACTCCGGCCGCCCGCCCTGCTCCGGCGGCAGGCCGGACTGCGACCAGCCGCACAGCACCCCGGCCGAGTACGCCCCGTACACCGCCCCGCCGGAGAGCGCCAGGATGTTGTACTTCCGCCGCGGGGCGGCCCCGGCCGCCTGCCGCTCGCGGATCCGCTTCTGTTGTTCGGCCTGAATCCGCTTGCCCACTGCCGCCAGCTCGTCCGGCCGCAGTGGGGTGACGGACTCGACCGGGTTGTCGGCGTCGATCACCTGCTCCGGGTCCACGCCGGGGGGCAGCGGCACCTCGCGGGTCGGCCGTAACTGGAGCTGGCAGCCGATCACCACCAGCGCGAGGACGACGAACGGAATCGCGACCCACCCTCGGCGTGCGGGCGGTCGGACGGCGTGACCCACGGCAAACCCTCCCCCGATTGCCCGGGCGTGTACCCGACCCGGCGGGGGGTGTCAACGAATTCCCCGGGCAAAATTCCACCCGACTGGTACGTCAGATGCTTACTCCGCTGGTGTTCGAACCTCTCGTCCGGAGGAATCCATGGGAACCATCCTGCTGATCCTGCTCGTGCTCCTTCTGCTCGGCGCGCTGCCTACTTACCCTTACTCGCGGAACTGGGGCTACGCCCCGTCCGGCGTCGCCACCGTGCTGCTGGTCATCCTGCTCGTGCTCCTGTTCATGAACGTCCTGCCGTGGGGGTTCACCACCGCCACGCCAGTAGTGGTCACGAGGCCTTGAACAGTCCGGCCGGTCGTGCCGGGCGGTTGCACTCCGTCCGAGCACGACCGGCCGGTTCTGCGCCGCTGAACGTGAGACAACCCGCGGCCGGCCGCACTTCCGCTGGGAGTCGGCCGGCCGCGGCTGTCGATTAGCACCTCCAGACCGCCGCGGAGACCGATCGTGACTCACCCGCTGCTCCTGCTGCTCGTTCTGCTCGTGCAACCCGCCCCGAAAGTCGGGGCACCGCCCGACAATTCGAACACCGTGTCCGCGTCCATCACCCTGCGGGACGTGGACCTGGGCGAGCTGATCAGCAAGCTGAAGGTGGAGGTGAAGTACGCGGTGGCCGGCAAGGTGACGGTGAAGGCGAGCGTGTCGGTGCCGCTGGGGGACGCCACCAGTTCGAAGGCGTACACCGTCCGCGGCAGCGTCACCTCGGCCGAGCTGAAGCTGGAGAATCTGACCCTCCGCGACCTGTCGGCCGACGTGGTGTACGCGAACGGCAAGCTGACGCTGACCGAACTCCGCGGCGCGCTCCCGCCGGACGACCCGGCCGACAAGCCGGGCGAGTTCCGCGGCACCGCCACCGCCGCCATCGACCCGCCCGGCGACGTGACCGCCGACCTCACCCTCACCCGCCTGCCGCTCGGCCAGGTGTTCGGAGCCATCCCCGGCGGGGTGCCGGTGAGCGGCGGGGTGAGCGGCAAGGCGCAGTTCCGTGCCCCGTACGACAAGCTGTCCGACCCGGCCACCTGGGTCGCGTCCGCCGACCTGTCCGGAGCCCGGCTGTCGGTATTTCAGCGGGCCGTCCGTGACGCGGAGGTGACGCTCGGGGTGAAGGACGGCAAAGCTACGCTCACCGACACCTCGGCCGTGGTGGAAGGCGTGCCGGTGGCCGGCGATGGTTCCGTCACCCTGTCCGGCAAGTACCCGTACACTGCGTCGATCCGCACCCGCCCGCAGGAGGTGGCCGAACTCCAGAAGCTGGTGCCCGAGCTGGAAGTCCCGGTCGCCATCCGCGGCAAGCTGGACACGACCTCGACCGTCCGCGGCACGGCCAGCCCGTTCACCGTGTCGGCCGCCGGCAACCTGACCGTGACCGACTTCGCCGTCGGTGACACCCCGGCCGACAAACTGAACGCCAAGTGGGAGGTGACCCCGGACCGGGTGACGGTGTCCGACCTGTCCGCCGGCGCGTTCCGCGGCACTGTCACCGGGTCGGCGAGTTTCCCGCTGGCGGCGGACAAGACCGGCGAGTTCAAGCTGGTCGCCAAAGGGGTGGACGCGGCGGCGGCGGCCAAGGCGTTCCCGAAGGTGCCGGTGAAGCTGACCGGGGTGGTGTCCGGGGACGTGACCGGCAAGCTGCCGGAGGCCAAGGGCGACCAGCCGCGGGCGGTGACGGCGGACGTGAACCTGTCCGCCCCGCGGCTGACGGTGCAGGGCATTCCGGCCGAGAAGCTGACCGGCAAGCTGTCGCTGGACGGCACGGCGGTGAAGTACGAGCTGGAGGGCAAGACGCTCGGCGGGTCGTTCGACGTGAAGGGGCGGTACCCGGAGGCGAAGGCGGACGACAAGGACAAGGAGGACGGGTCGGTCCACATCACCGAGCTGGACCTGTCACGGCTGGCGGAGGCGCTGGGGCTGAACGTGCGACTCCGCGGGGTGGTCAGCCTGTCGTTCCGGTACTCCGCCGACCTGAGCGAGGGCGACGGGTGGTACACGGTCCGCGGGCTGGGTACGATGTCGCAGCCGCTCATCCCTAACCTGAGCGGCCGGCTGCGATTGCGGAACGGCAACTTCGAGGTGCTGGACACGGTCGGCCCGGTGTCCGCCGGCACCATCCGGGCGCGGGTGCGGGCCAGCCTGAGCGACCCGGCCCGCAACTTCTACCGGCTGGACGTGGACCGGATCGACGTGAGTCGACTGCTCGCCGCGTTCGGCGGGCCGGCCAATCTGGTGGAGGGTGGGGTGACGCTCACCGCCCGCGGCAAACTGTGGCCGGAGTTCCGAGCCACCGGCATCATCGCCCTGACCCGCGGGCGAATCGCCGGGTTGGCCGCGTCCGACGTGCGGGTGCCGTACCAGTTAGCGGTACGCAGCGGCGGCGGCGAGATCAACCTGCGGGAGTTCAGCGGCACCGTCGGCAACGGGCGGGTGGCGGGCGGGTACGAGTACCAGTGGGGGGTGAACGGGCGGGCCAGCGGCCAGATCAAGTTCACCAACGTGACCATCGGCAGCGTGCTGTCCGACCTGAAGCAGTCGAATTACTTCGGTAACGCCCGCGTCACCGGGCGGATCGACATCCGCGGTGAGAACATGCGGTCGTCCGACGACCTGACCGGGTCGGTGGTGGCGACCATCGACCAGGCGGCCGTCCGCGACCTGCCGGTGCTGTCCGCCATCACCCCGTTCGTCCCGCCGACCGCATTACTCAAACCGTTCGACAGCGGCGAACTCCGCGGCCGGCTGTCCCGCGGGGTGTTCACCGTCGAGCGGCTGACGCTCGCCAGCCCGAACGCCGACCTGTACGCCGACGGTACCGTCACCCTGGCCGGCCGGTTGGACCTGGGTGTGATCGTCCGCACCGGTACCCTCGGCCTGAACGATTCCCTCCTCCAGCAACTCGGGTTGAGCATCCCGCTTCCCATCGCCCCGCTGCCGCTCACCGTCATCCGCGACGTAAGCGTATTCCTGTCCAATCGTACCGTGCGGCTGAACATCACCGGCACGGTAGCCCGCCCGCAGCCGCAACTGAACACCGCCGCCCTGATCACCGACGAGGCGATCCGGTTCTTCCTCCGCCGCTACCTGCCGACCGCCGCGGCCGTGATACCGGAAGTGTCCCCGCGGTCTCGGCGATGAGGAGGGTGTCAGGAGAATGGGGAAATCGAATGCAACCGGTAGTCTCGGGCGATTCGGTTGAACCGGCTGAATGAGTCGGGTCGATAACTCGGCGCATACTCGTGGAGGAATGCCATGCGCCGGCCCCGACTTCTCATTGCCCTGTTCGCGTTCACGGCCGTCACAGTCGCCCAGACCGGCTGTTCCATCGGGCAGGCGCTCGGCGTGTCCACCCCGCGGTACAAGCTGATCCCCGAGGCGGAGCAGTTCCGCAACGGGGCGGTCCCGCCGCCCGCCATGCCGCGGGAGCTGGCGAAGGTGCCGCTGGCCGAGTACATCGTCGAACCGGGCGACGCGCTGCTCATCCAGGTGAACGACCTGGACTCGGCGGTGCGGTTGCCCGCCGACCAGCCGGTGCTGCCGGACGGGGCGATCGAACTGGGCGAGTACGGCCGGCCGGTGGTGGCCGGCAAGACGGTGCCGACGATCGAGGCCGAGGTGAAAGCCCTGGTGGCCCAGAAGGAGAAGAAGCCGGTGCCGCTGAGCGTGCGGCTGATCGGCCGGCAGAGCAAGGTGTACTACGTGCTCGGCGAGGTGAACTCGCCCGGGTCGTTCCCGCTCGCCGGGCGGGAGACGGTGCTGGACGGGCTGATGGCCGCCGGCGGGCTGACCCGCTCCGCCCAGGAGCGGAAGATCATCCTGGTCCGCCCGACCCAGCCGGAGGGGTGCCGGGAGGTGTTGCCGGTGTGCTACCCGCAGATCGTGCAACTGGGTGACGCCACCACCAACTACCAGCTACGGCCGGGCGACCGCATCTTCGTGCCCAGCCAGGGTACACTCGAGAGTCTTTTCCCGCGGACGGCCAAAACCACCGCCCCGTGCTGCGGGCCGCACGCCCCGTGCTACCCCGGCACCGGCGTTCCGTGCCCGCAACCCATGCCGGCGGCGCCGGTTGCGGCGGGCACGCCAGTTGCGTCTCCTCCGGTCGTCCCGTCCGGCGGTCTGGCGAGGTGACCCGTGAGGCGAGTTCGCGTTATCGCTCTGTGGGTGGTCGGGGCGGCGGGCGCTCTGCTCATCATCGGCTGGTTAGGTCTGAAGGGGTACCTGGCCAGTTCGTCCGCCCGCGGGCTGGCCGCCGCCAAGATCGGCGAGACCCTCGGCCTGCCGGTCGAGGTCGAAAGCCTGGACGTGGGCCTGGCGTCCACCACCGCCACGGTGCGGATACCGGACGCCGCAGCCGACACCCCCGGCGACCTGATCCGCATCGGCTCGGTCACCACCGACATCACCCTGGGCGACCTACTCACCGGCCGGGTGAACCCGACCAAGGTGACGGCGAAGGACGTCGAGGTGCTCCTCCGCATCGACGCCGACGGCAACATCCTGTCTCCGCTACCGAAGCGGGATAAACCCGGCGGGGGGACCGGCCCGCTGCCGGTGGTCGAACTGGCGTCGGCCCGCGTTCGCATCCGCCAGACCGGCAAGCCGGAGTTCGACCTGGCCGGGGTGAGCGGCCAACTGAAGCCTGACGGTGACGGGTCTATCGTCAGTGGGGCGGTGGACGACCCGAAGTGGGGCAAGTGGAAGATCGGCGGCAAGCTGGCGGCGAACCCGGCGGACGGGCACGTCGAGTTGAGCACGGATCAGGGCGTGCTGAGCGACCCGCTCCTCCGCAGCATCCCGTATGTTCCACCCGTCGTGTGGGAGCACCTGTCCGCGGCCGGCACCACCGCTGCGGCCCTGACGTTCACCTTCCGCCCGGATGATTTCCGGTTCGGCGTCGACCTGCGGCCGAACAAGGCCACCCTGACCATCCCGGACGCGGCCGTGACGACCACGGATGTGGAAGGGCGGATCCGGATCGACGGCGAGAAGGTGACGGTGGACGGCGGGACGCTGACGCTGGCCGACGGGGAAATGACCGTGGACGGCACGTACCGCTTCGACCAGCCGACGGCGGTGATCGCGCTCAAGCTGACCGCGAAGGGGGTGGACGTCCGCCACCTGCCGACCGAATGGGGGCTGCCGAAAGAGATCACCGGCCGGCTGAAAGGTGCCGCTGATCTGGAGTTGCGAATCCCGCCGGACGGCAAACTGGAGACGCTCGGCCGCGGGAGCGGCGAGTTGGAAGACGCCAAGTTCGCCGGGCTGCCCGCCGAAATCAAACTCAACCTCCGCGGCGGTAGCGGCAGATACCGGTTCGATACCACCTCGCCCGGCCGGTAATCATCGGCCGGCAGCGGGATTCACCTCTGGCGGCAGTGGCCTGCCCACCCCGGACCGCCCGCGGCTCCGTTCATGGGCTGCCGCTTTCGTCGAACGGTTTTCCGCGAGGGCATTTGGCACCCGACGTGCATGGCGGTCGGTGGCGACACTCCTCTCGCCACACCTTCACACAACGGAGTGACTTATGCCCATTCTCAGCCACCCGGCGTTCGGCCCGCGTGCCTCCCTGGTCTACATCACCGTCGGCACCCTGCTCGACGTGTGGGTGGGCGTGTGGTACTTCGCGTTCGCCCGTAACGGCGATCACCCGCTGACCAGCACCACGCAGTTCTGGCTGCTCGGGCTGTTCCTGACCGGGCTGACGCTGGTGATCATCGGCCTGCTGCTCGGGCAGATCGGCCGGGCGGCCCGCAAGGCCGAACTGCCGCCGCCCGAAGCCCTCGCCGCTGAAGCCCGGATCCAACAGAACGCCGCCGCCAACCCGAACGGCGTGGTGGCTGCTGCGGTCGCCCCGACGATGCCTACCGCCCCGGGTATGCCGGTCGCCCCGGTAGCCCCCGCCATGCCCGCTCAACCGGCCCCGCCGCCCGGCATGGCTCCGGCT
>CANJKY010000108.1 GCA_947474875.1 Gemmataceae bacterium | reverse complement strand
TTGTGGTGGTCGCCGCGTGCTTGCGTGGGGGGTTGCTGCCGCCGCTCGAATGCTCGCGGCGACGATCATGCGCCGCGCGCCGCCTGGACGAACGCCCGCAGCTTGCCGTGGTCCTTCACGCCGGGGGCGGACTCCACCCCGCTGGCCACATCCACGCCCCACGGCCGCACGAGGCGGACGGCGTCGGCCACGTTGTCCGGGGTCAGCCCGCCCGCAAGGATGAACGGCACGCCGGGGTTGAACCCGACGAGCAGTTCCCACGGCGCCCGGTGCCCGGTGCCGCCCATCTCGCCCGCGACGAACGAATCCACCAGCACGGCGGACGGCCGGCACGCGGCGACGAACTGCTTGATGTGTTCGAGGTCAGCGGCGACCTTCACCCGGAACGCCGGGACGTGGGTAGACATTTCGAAGCTGCCGGCGGGTGGCTGGTCGGAATACGTCTGAACCGCTCGCAGCCCGACGTCGGCCGCGGTCGCTGTCACCCACTGCCAGTCGGTTGTCACGAACACCCCGACTGGGGTGGCGGCCGGCCCGAGGTGCCGCACCAGTTCGCGGGCCTGAGCCGGCGTCACACACCGCGGCGACTTCGGGTAGAAGTTCAGCCCGATGAACTCGACCCCGAGGTCGGCCGCCGCCGCCGCGTCCGCCGGGGTAGTGACGCCACAGATCTTAATGCGCACCGTCATGCCGGCAACACCTCGCCGAAGAACCGCAGCCAGTTGCCGTGCATGATTGCCTCGATGTCCGCGTTCGAATACCCCCGCTTCGTGAGCAGGTCCGGGATCTTTTGCAGGTCGGCAATGGTGTTCAGGTCGGCCGGCGTCTGCTCGTACCCGTACCCGCCGTCCAGGTCCGAGCCGATGCCGCTGTGCCGGCAGTTACCGGCGAGTTGGCACACGTGGTCGATGTTCTCCACCGCCCGCTCGATCGTCACCGCCGGCTTCGTCTCGCCACGCACCCACCCCGGCTGCAGCATGATGGCGTCGAACGCCACCCCGATCACGCCACCGCGTTCGATCACGAATTTCAACTGCTCGTCGCTGAACTGCCGCTGCCAGTCGCAGAACTTGCGGGCGTTCTGGTGGCTGGCCAGCACTCGCCCGCCGAACCGCTCCGCCACCTGCCGGAACGCCACGTCCGACAGGTGCGTCATGTCCAGGGCGATGCCCAGCTTCTGGATGTTGTCGAGCAGCGGAAGGGCGTCCGCCGCCAGGCCGACCTCGCTCCGCGTACCCCCGCCGTACCGGTTCGCCCCGTAGTGGGTGATGCCGATCGCCCGCAACCCGGCGTTGTACCATTCATGGATGTTCTCCGGGTCGAGCACGGCGTCGCCGCACTCCATGCTCAGCACGAACCCGAACGGCGTGGCCGCCGGGTTCTTCCGGTACGCCGCCACGTGCGCACACAACTCCCCCCTCGTCCGCAGCATCTTCACCCACCCGGCCTTCTCCATCGCCCGGTAGTACGCCAGGTGGGCATGGGCGATGGCGTAGCACGCCTCCGGGGTGGTCCATCCGAACGGGTGGTTGATCGCCTGCTCCTGCCGGGCGAGCAGCGTGGCCACCCCAACGCCCACCTCCGCTTTCCGCAGTTCCGGGAACGACACCGTGCCGGTCTGCCGCCCGAGGTCGGTCAGGCTGTGCAGCCGCTCCTGCACACGGATGTCGTGCAGGTCCATCCGTAGGTCGCGGTTCCAGTCCACGCCATTCAGGGCCAGGTCGAGGTGGGCGTCGAAAATCAGCATGACCATTCGGGGATAGAGGACGTGCGGGCGAATTCCGGCCGGGGAATAGTTTTCAGCATCCGACCGCGCACCGCCCGACACGGTTGGTATAATCGTCCCGGCCCATACGCCCACGTGTGCGCGCCGCGCGAGGTGTTCGCGTGCTTTCCTCTCCCGACTGCCCGGACCCCGACCGGCTGGCCGCCTTTTACGACGGCGGGCTGCCGACCGACGACCACCTGCGGGTGGCCCGGCACCTTCGCGACTGCCCGTTCTGTCGCGAGCGGTCGATGGTCGCCGGCAAGCCGCTGCCCGCCCGCCGCACCTTCCCCGACCCCGGCGAGCACGCCGTGCGGGTGGCCGAGGAGTTGCACGAGACGGCGACGGCGGTGGACCGAGTCGGCCCGTACCTGATCCACCGGCTGATCGGCCGCGGCGGGATGGGCGCGGTGTACGAGGCCGTCCACGACCGGCTGGGCAAGGCGGTGGCGCTCAAGGTGCTGCCCCGCACCCTGGCCATCGACCCGGAGCAGCTCGCCCGGTTCGAGCGGGAGATCCGGGCGGTGGGCAAGCTCGACCACCCGAACGTGGTGCGGGCGACCGACGCCGGGGACGAGGACGGGGTGCCGTACCTGACGATGGAGCTGGTGGACGGGGTGGACTTCGCCCGCCTGCTGCGGGCGGTCGGCCCGATGCCGGTGCCGGCCGCGTGCGAGGTGCTGCGGCAGGCGGCCGAGGGGCTGGCCCACGCCCACCACCGCGGGGTGACGCACCGGGACGTGAAGCCGTCCAACCTGATGGTCACGCCCGACGGGGTGGTGAAGGTACTCGACCTCGGGCTGGCCGTGTTCGTGTCCGGGGCCGGCCAGTCGGACGAGCGGATCACCACCCACACCATCCTCGGCACGCACGACTACATGGCCCCGGAGCAGTGGACCGACCCGCGGGCGGTGTCCGAGAAGGTGGACGTGTACGGGTTGGGGTGCGTGCTGCACCAGGCGCTGGTCGGCCGCCCGCCGTTCGGCGGGTCGGAGTACGAGTCCGCCAACGCGAAGCGGCGGGCGCACCTGAACAACCCGCTGCCGGACCTGTCCGCCCTACGGCCGGACGCCCCGCACCTGCTGGTCGAACTGATCCGCCGGATGACCGCCAAGAAGCCGGACGACCGCCCGGCCGCCGCCGCCATCGCCGCCCAGCTCAAGACCATGTTCCCGGTGTCCCCGCCGCTGGGCCGGCTGGTCGAGCGGGCCAAACTGTTGTCGTCCGGTACCGAGTTCACCGACGGCCTGCCCACCGCCCTCGCCCCGATGGTGCCCGAGACGGTGAACGAGCCGGCCGCCCACCACACCGTCACCGCCATGGCCGACCTGACCAGGTCGCACACCGGGCTGACCGCGGCCGAGGTGGAGCGGACCAAAATCCGCCCGTGGGAGTACACGGTGGCCCTGGTGCTCATCGGGGCCATGCTCATCATGGTGCTGGCGGCCATCCTGTTCGGGCAGGCCCAATGACCGCCCGCGAGGCACTGGGCGACGGCCGGCTGGCCGACGCCCTCGCCCTTCAGTCCGAGGCCGTCGCCGCGACCCCGGCTGACCCCGCTGCCCGCCTGTTCCTGTTCGAACTGCTCGTGTTGAGCGGCGATTTGGACTCGGCGGCGGACCACCTCGCCCGCATCGACACGCCGGATCCGGACTGGCCGGCGGCCCGCCGGCGGTTCGCCCGCCTGCTGCGGGCCGAGCGGCGACGAACGCCACGGCTCACCCGCCCGCACTTCCTGTTGCCCCCGCCCGCCCACCTGAAGCGCCGCTGGAACGCCGCCCGCGCTCACCGCGACGCCGACCCGGACCGCGCCGCCCGCTGGCTCGACCGGGCCGACGCCTCCGCCCCGGAGGTTCGCGGGTTCGTGGACGGCCGCGAGTTCACCGGCCTGCGGGACACCGACGACCGGTTCGCCGCCCAGTTCGAGTTGTTCCTGGATGGGCGGTACGTGTGGGTGCCGTTCGAACAGGTGCGGACGCTGCGACTGCACCCGGCCGACGGTGCGCTCGACGCCGCCTTCCGCCCCGGCGAGCTACGGATGACCGACGGCCGCACGCTGGCGGTGGAGGTGCCACTGGTGTGCCACGGGTCGGCGAGCGAGGACGACGACCACGCGCTCGGCCAGGCGGCCGACTGGACGTCGGCGGACGGCGGGCTGGTGTGCGGCATCGGCGCGAAGGTGCTCACGTTCGGGGACGATGACGCCCCGCTGGTGGAATGCCGGATGATCGAGTTGCGGGGGTGAACAACCTAGATCAGCATCCGGGCCCGCCTCGGGGAGCCACACACCCAGAAGAACCGTAGCGGGCCCGCGCTACTGCGGCGAATGGGTCGGCCGGTCTTGCCACTCCCGCCTTAGTCGATCTTGAGTGGGGGGCCAACGATCTTCATACCGTGAGCCGCGAACAGTTTCTCCGCCTCCTCTTCTGTCGGCAGTTTCGTGAGCTTCGCCAGGTGCCGGAGAAAGGCCTCGAAGGTTCCCGCCGGGCTTAGCCCCAGCAACAGCGTACCAGGCTTGTCGCTCACGCAGGCCCACACGTGTGGGACCTTCCGAGGGGCAAACATTGAGTCTCCCGCCTTCAGCCGGAACTTCTCGTCGCCGACCTCGAACGCGAACTCCCCCTTGACGACGTAGAACCACTCGTCCTGGTCAGAGTGCATATGGCGGTGCGGCCCCCCCTTGCCCATGTCGGTGTGCTCGAAGGCCAGGAGATTGCCGCCGGAGTCCTTAGCCGCGACCTTGATGTCGGTCGGGATCACGCCCGCGAGCTTAAGCAGCTCTTTGTCTTGGCCCTTCCCGCTCGGAACGAAGATGCCCTTTTTCGGCGACTCCGGGTCGGCCCCGTCGGCCCGTCCCGCCACGAACAGCGGGGCAGCGACGGCCGATGCGATGAACAACCTGCGGTCCATAGTCTTCTCCGAGAGAGCAGCATGGCGAGAAATCATCGTCCGGTCCTGCGGACTACCGAAACCTCCTGCGGCCGAATTTGAAAGTCGGCAGATCAGCGTATCCCGCGGGCCATATCTGCCTAACTCGGTCTGCGGACAGACAGTATCGCACAACCATCGTCGGGTCAATCGTTTTCGCCGTCGGGTGGTTGGGCTGCTCTGGGACAGCCTCGGGGCATACCGATTGGCCCCGCCTCCGGTAGCAAGCGTCGAAGTCATTGGTGCCCTCCATTCGGTGGCATAAGATTCCGGTGACGAACTCGTGTGGGTTCACCCTCCGCCACACTAAAAACAAGGGAGCCGGATCATGCCTGCCGTTCTCGACGACATCTCGGCCGAAATCCTCGACCTGAAGAAGCAGATCGGCGCCACCATCCTCGCCCACTACTACCAGGAGGGCGAGATCCAGGCGCTGGCCGACATCACCGGCGACAGCCTGAAGCTGGCCCGCGAGGCCACCAAGGTGGACACCCCCGTCATCGTGTTCTGCGGGGTGCTGTTCATGGCCGAGACGGCCAAGATGCTCAACCCGTCCAAGAAGGTGCTGCTACCGGACACGTCCGCCGGGTGTTCGCTGGTCGATTCGTGCCCGCCGGACAAGCTGGCCCGCTACCAGGAGATGCTGCGGGAGAACGGGCGGAAGTTCCAGACGGTGACGTACATCAACAGCAGCGCGAAGGTGAAGGCGCTGTCCGACTGGATCGTCACCAGCGGGAACGCCGAGGACGTGGTGCGGAACCGGGTGCCGGCCGACTACGAAATCCTGTTCGTGCCGGACCAGCACCTCGGGCGATACCTGCAAGAGGTGACGGGCCGCCAGATGATCCTGTGGAACGGGTCGTGCATGGTGCACGAGATCTTCAGCGTCCACGATCTGGTGAAGCTGAAGCGGAAGTACCCGGACGCCCAGACCATCGCCCACCCGGAGTGCCCGAAGAACATCCTGGAACACGCCGACTACATCGGCGGCACGGAGGCGATGATCAAGCACGTCGGGGCGATCAGCACCCCGACGACGTTCCTGGTGGCGACCGAGCCGAACATGATGTGGCAGCTCGAAAGCCGGTTCAAGCAGCACAAGTACATCGGCGTGCCGGGCATCACCTGCGCGTGCAACGCCTGCCCGCACATGGCCAAGAACACGCTGGCCAAAATCCGCGACTGCATGAAGAACGGCAAGCCGGAGATCACCTGGCAGCCGGAGTTCGACCGGGCGAAGGAGGTGCTCGCCCGCAGCCTGCTGAACCCGCCGGTCGCCCCGGCCGTCTCTCACCCGCACGGGGACTGAGCGGATGACGGCCGGGAGCCGCCCCGGCCGTCACTTTCCCGCCTTCAGCGTGCCGACGATCTGCATCAGCCGCTGTTCCCAGTAGTTGGACTGCCGCAGCGGGCACAGGGCGTAGGCCACCACCCGTTTGCCGTCCACGTCCACGGTGCTGAACGCCACCAGCTTGTTCGCCGTCGGCCCGTCCGGGTACGTCAGCTTCAGCCGGGTGACTGTGTCCGACTTCACCTCCCCGCCGGGCGGGGCGTCTCCGGTCGGGTCGCCCTGGAGTTCCTGCACCGTCGCCCCGCCCACCACCTGCTTCAGGATGTGCGTCTGCGCCTGCTCCTTCGGGTCGCCCTCAGGGGCCAGCACCGCTACCACCAGCTCCGCCTTGTCCGTGGTCGCCTGCCCGGTGGACGCCGATTTGCCGGTGCCCCGCAGCCACAGTTCGGCGTCCTTGTCCTGGCTGGTCGGGTCTTTCCCCTCGGTCCACAGCTTCTCGGAATCGGTCAGGGTGAACAGCCCGCTCTTGGTGCGGAACGTGCGGCCCTCGGTCTTCGGCGGCGGAGCGGCTCCACCCTTGTCCGCCGACACCTGCACCTTGATGCCGTTGCGGAACGTCTCGAACGCACCCGCCAGCTTGTCGTACCCGGCCTCGGGCGCCCAGGCGTACACCCAGTAGGCGTAGTTCTTCATCACGCACGCGAACACCTCGCCCCGGCACCCGGTCTGGGTCGGGCGGTACACCCCGCGGAATCGGAACCGCTCGCCGGGCACACCGAGGAACTGCACCTCCTCGCCGGTGAGGTCTTCGTCCAGTTCGTCGAACTGCTTGCGGAGCTTCTCGTTCACCGCCGATCGCAGTTCGTTCGCCCGCGCCGCCGAGGTGAACCGTTTGGCGTCCGCCGCCACCCACCCGTCGCCGTCGGCGGCCGGGGTGCGGTAGGCGAACAGGTTCACGCCCAGGGCGGCGCGGGTGGTCTCGTCCCGGTTCCATCCGTCCGGCGGTTTAGGGAAGCCGACGGCGTACTCGTCGAACTGAAGCCCGCCGGCCGTCGCGGTCTGCGCGGCCGGCTTGAACCAGCCGAGCAGGTAGCCGAGGCCGGCGACCGCCCCGCCGACCAGCGCCACCGTCCCGACCGCCATGAGCGCCAGCAACAGGCTGGTGTTCGACGTCGCCCCTTTCGGGCCGGAGCGGTCGATCACCTGGCGGCGGCGCGGAGAGGTGTCCGCGACCTCGAACGCGGGGTCGGCCGCCGGGGAGGCGGTCGGGCTGAGGGTGAACGTGTGCCGGCACTGCGGGCAGGCAATGACCGCCCCCGGCGGCACCCGCGAGGCGTCGAACTGAAACGGGCAGCTCGGATTCGGGCACTTCAGGATCGTGGCCATCGGTCGGCTCGCGAGGCTGGGACAGAGGTGATTGTACCGCAGGGTGTGCCCACCACCGCCTCACACCTCCCCTTCCTCGTCGTCCGCGTCCGCGATCGGCTCGATGTACTCCAGCGGGGCGGGGGTCTGTGAGTTCGTCACCCGCACCATCAGGTTGCCGTCCAGCACCCGCTCCAGGTGCGGCAGGATCACCTGCCGCCGCCAGCCGGCGCGGAACGGCGAGTCGCCCGGCAGTTCCCCGCCCGGCTGCCGCGCCCGCACCAGGTCCTTCAGGTCCTGCATCGAGCAGACCAGGCTCTGAGCCAGTCGCAGCCGCTCGCACACGTCCGTCAGCACCACGTTCAACAGCGACCCGAGGACGGCCACCTGCGGCGGATCCTGCTCGGACAGCACCCGCGGCGGGCACTGGCTGATGGGAATGACGTTGGCCGCCCGCACCGCCCGGGTGATCGCCTCCGCCTCCCCCCGCGGGATGCCGCGGAGGTCGTGCAGGTCGTCCGGCGATCGCGCCCCGCGGCGGGCCACCTCCACCAGCACGTCGTCCCGCATGACCGTCCGGGCCGGGCGGTTCCGCCGCTCGGCCACCCCGTCCCGCCACTCGTACAGCGCCTTCACCACCGCCAGTTCCCGCCGCCCCAGCCCGCCGCTCCCCTTCACCCGCCGCCACCGGTCCTCGCTCACGTCCGCCGCCGTCGCCCGGCCGATGAACTCGCCGAACTCCTCCGCCGCCCACCCCAGCCGGTCGTACTGGGTGAGCCGCTTGTGGACTTTCTCGTAGGCCGGGATCAGGTACCGCACGTCGTCGTAGGCGTACCGGATCTGCGAGTCGGACAGCGGCCGCCGCCGCCAGTCGCTCAGCGTGTCCCCCTTGTTCAGCCGGCTGCCGAGCACCGTCTGCACCAACCCGGCGTACCCGATCGGGTAGGTCAGGCCGATCAGCCCGGCGGCGATCTGCATGTCGAACAGGGCACCGGGCGGGCTGCCCGACTGGAACCGGCTGAGCCGCACCTCCTCCCGCCCGGCATGCACGATGACCGTCCGCTTCGGGTCGTGCAGCAGCTCCCAGAACGACCCGAGCGGGCCGGTCTCGAACGGGTCGATGACGAACAACCGCTCGGCGGTGGACACCTGGATCAGGCACAGGTCCGGGCGGTAC
>CANJKY010000107.1 GCA_947474875.1 Gemmataceae bacterium | reverse complement strand
CTGACGCCGGCTGTACCCTGGGCGGCAGACGTCACCCGACTCGCCCGACCGGACCGCAGTGACCACCCGATCCCGCTTGTGTGCCGCGCTCACGGCCGCGGTCGTGCTGACCGCCGGCCACCGGTCCGCCGCCCAACCCCCTCTGGGCGGCGGACCGGGAGCGGCACCGGCGTCCACCCTGTCCGCCCGCACCCTGATCGTTTCCGACGGCGGCGGCAACATCTACTTGAACGACTTCCTCGGGGCGACGGCGTTCTACTCCGCCGGGTACACCGGCTCGTCGGCGGTGATGATCAACATCGAGGGGCACCACGCCTGGAACGGGCACGAGACGCTCCAGCACATCTCCCAGTTCATCACCGGGCCGGGCGGGAACGGCGGCACCTTCGGCCACCCGACCGCGGTGGCGCACGTGATGGGCGGGCGGCCGAACCCGAGCTCGTCCACCCCGGCGAACCAGCAGCGGGGGGTCGCGTACAACGCCACCCTGTGGTCCGGGGCGATCGCCACCACCGCCCCGGGAAACTCGTTCGAAATCACCTTCCGCTCGTTCTACCAGCCGTACCTGACCGCCCTCCAGACCGGCATCGGCGGGGTGAAGGCGGACGTGGCGAACGGCAGTTGGGGGGATGACGTGAACGCCTCGGCCGGGCGGACGGCCGAGCCGCGGGCGCTGGACGCGCTGGTGTCGGCCACCGGCAAGGTGCTGGTGTTCGCCGCCGGGAACAGCGGGCCGGGGCCGAACACCGTCATCGCCCCGGCGTCCGGGTACAACGTCATCTCCGTCGCCGCCCTGGGCACGGACGTGTCCAACCCGCCGTACAACTCCCCGTCCGGGTTCAGCAGCCGCGGCCCGCAGGACGTGTTCATCCCGTCCGGGTCGGCCAACGGCACCACCGGCAGCACCATCTCCGGCGGCCGCATCCGGGTGGACATCGCCGCCCCCGGCGAGCTGCTGCACCTCGCCTCCACCGCCTCGCCCACCGCCTACGGCAGCGGGTCGGGCACCAGTTTCGCCGCCCCGCTCGTGTCCGGCGGGGTGGCCCTGATGATCGACGCCGGCCGCACCCTGAACCTGTCCAACTCGGCCGACATCCGGGTGGTGAAGGCGGTGCTGCTCACCTCGGCGGACAAGACGGCCGGGTGGAACAACGGCCAGGCGCCGTCCGGCGGGGTGATCCGCACCACCCAGGCGCTGGACCAGGCGGTCGGCGCCGGGCGGATGAACCTGGCCCAGGCGCTGCCGTTCTACGCCGACCCGGCGTCCACTCGCGACGTGCCCGGCACCACCCTCCCCGCCCCGGCCAGCGTGGCCGCCCGCGGGTACGACTACGCCGCCGTCACCCGCACCGGCCAGAACGACTACCGCCTGCCGGACAGCCCGGCCGCCACCCGCTTGGCCGTCACCCTCACCTGGCTGGCGAACCGCGGCATCTCCGACTTCCAGGTGACCAACCCGACCGACGCCGACTTCTTCGACAACCGGCTGGCGAACCTGAACCTGCAGGTGTACCGGCTGAGTGCGGCCGGCGACTTCGACACCCTCGTGGCCGAGTCGGCGGCCCCGTACAACAACACCGAGCACCTGTTCCTGACCGACTTGCCGGCCGGGCGGTACGGCCTGCGGGTGCTGTACCCGAACGACGTGTGGAACTTCACCGCGTCCACCGACGAGCTGTACGGGCTGGCGTGGAACCAGTTCGCCCCCGTGCCCGAGCCGGCCGGCATCCTCGCCGTCGTCGTGGTCGCCTTCGTCATTCGGCGGCGTTCCCGCGGCTGACCACCGGGAACAGCGCCACCACCAGCAGCAGCACCCCGACGGCCACCGCGTACGGCAGCACCCGCGACGGGTGCTGCTCGAACACCACGCTGCCCACGAACGGCCCGAGGATCCGCCCGAGCGCGGCGAACGACTGGTTCACCCCCAGGATCTCCCCCTGCCGGCTCGGGTCCGCCCGCTTGGACACCAGCGCCGCCACGCTCGGGTTGACGAACGCGAACCCGAACACCGCCACCGCCGCCGCCAGGTACAGCACCCATTGAAATTGAGCCGGCGACCCGCCCGACTGCCGGATCTGGTACGACAGGAACGCCACCACGGCTAATCCGCCCAGCCCGACGAACATCAACACCAGCCCGAGGCCCATCAGCCGGGTGTCGCTCGTCTTGCCGGCGAACCGCCGGTAGAACCCGCCCTGGGCGACCATCAGCACCAGCCCCACCCCGGCGAACACCAGGAAGTTGTCGTCGTCGCCGTACCCGAACACCTTGCCGGTGAACAGGGCGAGGGTGGCCTCGAAGTTGGCGAACGCGAAGATGGCGAGAAAGTACGCCAGGATGGGCGGGCCGACCGCCGGCATCTTCAGTACGGCGATGCTGCGGCCGAAGCTGAACCCCCGCGCTTCGCGGTTCGCGTGTTCCGGCTTCAGCGTCTCGGGCAGCAGCACCACGGCCAGAATCGTGGCGACCAGCGACAACCCGGACGCCATCGCGCCCGGCGCCCACTTCTCGTGCTGGAACACCTTCAGCCCGGCGAACGCGATGAGCGGGCCGAACGTGAACCCGATGCCGAACGCCGCCCCGATCAGCGCCATCCCCTTCGACCGCTTCTCCGGGGTGGTGCTGTCGGCGATCACCGCGCTGGCCGTGCTCACGCTCGCCCCGGCGATGCCCGCCCCCACCCGCGACGCCAGCAGCAGGGCGATGGCCAGTGTCGGCTGCTCGGCCGGGATGGTGCTGGCGTACCCGAACAGGGCGTAGAACACGACCGACCCGACCAGTCCGAGGATGAGGATCGGCCGCCGGCCGACGCGGTCGGACACCCGCCCCCAGATCGGGGAGAAGACGAACTGCATCAGGCTGAACGACGAGTACAAGAGGCCGATCATCACCCCGCGGGCGGTCTGGTCGTACCCGGCCAGGTAGGTGTCGGCGTACCGCGGCATGAGTGGCAGTACGATGCCGAACCCGAGCAGGTCGATGAACACCACCAGGAAGACGACGAGCAGGGCGGACCGGGGGGACTTCGGGGCGGGTGTGGTCATGGGGAACCGGGAGGCTGTGGCGGGCGATCTTCCGTCAACCGACCTTACAGAACATACGCCCCACCCGCTACAACCGCCACCGGCCGGACGCCTCAGCCCGGCCCCCGCCGATTGACATTGCGCCCGGCGCGGCAACCTTGTGAAATTGCACCCGAGTTTCCGCACCCCGCTGGACGCGACATGGGACCCGTCGAGACGCTCGCCCGCGCCCACCCCGGCTTCCGCCCGGACGCCGCCGCCCGCACCGCCTTCCTGGTGTTCGACACCGAGAGCGTGCCCGACGGCCAACTGCTGGCCGACGTGAAGTACCCGGGTGAAGGCCTGACCCCGGACCAGGCCGTCGCCCGCGCCCACCAGGAGGCGAAGGCGGCCACGGGGTCGGACTTCCTGCCGGTCAGCTTCCACGTGCCGGTGGCGGTGGCGGTATTGCGGGTGGCGGCTGATTACACCCTGCAAGACTTCGCCCTGCTGGACGCCCCGCACTTCCGCCCGCGGCAGATTGCCGAGACGTTCTGGCTGGGCACGTCCCTGCACCACCGCGCGAAGTTGGTCACGTTCCACGGCCGGCGGTTCGACCTGCCGCTGATGGAACTGGCCGCGTTCCGGTACGGGCTGCCGCTGGGCGACTACGTGCAGACCAGCCGGAACCGGATGAGCGGCCCGCTCGACCTGCACGACTGGCTGACCGACCACGGGACGGTGCGGATTTCCGGCGGGCTGGACCTGCTCGCCAAGCTGGTCGGCCGGCGGGGGAAGATGGGCGTCCGCGGGTCGGACGTACACCGCTTGCACGCCGCCGGGTACGTGCGGGAGGTGAACGACTACTGCCTGTGCGACGCCCTGGACACGTACTTCGTGTTCCTGCGGACGCGGGTGATGGCCTGCGAGATCACGAGCGAGCAGGAGGCGGATATCGCCGGCCGGGCGGAGGAGTTGCTGCGGCAGCGGACGACGGAATTCCCGGTGCTGGAGCGGTACCTGGCGGGGTGACTTGGGAGCGCGGGGCCGGCCTTGGGTCAGACACAGCCCAACTCGTTGGACGCTCAGGTTGGGTGATGTGTTGGAGCCGCGAAGCCTGTAGCCTGGGGTGACGGAGCGCAGCGACGGAACCCCAGGTCAGGATGTGAAATGACCCAAGCCCCGGAGGGGCGCCCGGCCATCACGTCGGGCGCCCCTCCGGGGCTTGGATGTTTGGTGTCACGTTCCTGGGGCTTGCTCGCTCCGCTCGCTGCACCCCAGGCTACAGGCGAACGCCGCTCCGCGGCTGAAACCCGAAGACCTCACACGGGCGGACGGATAGTTCCGCCACGCCGCGGTCCTGGGGTTCACCCCCGTTCGCTCCGCACCACCGGCTTCGGCCGCAGGTCGCCGCACACCTGGTACCGGAAGTTGCCGATGGTCAGCTCGTCGCCGGGGTCGAGCCGCCCCTCGACCATCCGCACCCCGTTGATGAGCACCCCGTTCGTGCTGCCCAGGTCCCGCACCACCAGGTGATCGTTCACCTGGGCGATGACGCAGTGTCGGCGGGAGATCTTCTTCGAGTTCAGCTTGACGTCGCACTCCTCGGCCCGGCCGACCAGCAGGATGGGCTTATCCACCAGCAGGCTGGGGCCGTCGGCCAGGGAGAGCAGGTGGACGGGCATGGCGCCGCTATTTTACCTCCCGGCCGGTGGGTGTGGCAGGTTTGGCGGCCGCGTTCGCTTTGTTCACCGCCTCGCGGAACGCCTTGTAGTCGTCCCGCTTCCGCAGCGGGTCCAGGTCGGTGTCCTTGTCCAGGTGGGGCGTCCGGTTGTTCGTGCGGTAATACCCGGTGGGGATCAGGTCGGTGAGCAGGGCCACCGCCCGTGTCGCGTGCTTCTCGGCGTCTTTCGGCCGCGCCCCGGCTGCCACCGCGTACACGCAGGCGACGTTGTACGTCACCGTCCCCTTGAGGTTCGGGCGGGCGAGGGCAAGCAGTTTCTCGGCCTCGCCCTCAAACGCGTCGCCCGCCCGCACCCGCCCGATCAGCAGTTCGGACTGCCGCTTGACGTCCAGCGCCACCACCCAGTCCAGGTGCGGGTTCTCCCTCAGCATCCCCTCCAACAGTCGGTCGGCGGCCACGTTCAACTTCTCCGCCTCTTCAGGTTCTTTCCATTGACTGCGGATGTCGGCCAGCCCCCGCAGGGCGAGGAACTTCTGGAGCAGGTACGGGAACGCCTTCGGGTTCGCCCGCAGCAGGGTGTCGTAAAGATCGACCCCGCTGGCCACGCGAGACGCCCCCGCCCGCTTCTCCGCAAGTCCGACCGGCAGCGCGGTCGCGGTGAGTGTCCCCAACTGCACGGCCACGATCGCCCGGGTGTGCGTGAGCAGCTCCCACGCGCGGCCGGTCGGGGCCGGTTGGTCCTTGACACTCTCGACGATCCGCTCGGCCGTCGTGTACTTGTCGAGCATGGCGGGGATGTTGCCCGCGGTCAGGTCGTACAGGGCCGCCACCGTCAGGGCGAACGCGTAGGCCACCCGGTGTTCGTACCTGTCGTCCGGGTCGCCCCCAATTCTGACCCCCAGTTTCAGCATCGGCTCGATTACCTTCGCCCCCTTCGCCCGGTCGAACTGCATGTAGAAGTAGCCGAGCGACGCCCGGGCCTCGACCGCCCGCCACATGTACTCGGTCGAGAGCGGGGTCTGCACGCGGGCCAGGTCGGCCAGTTCGACCGCCCGCCAGTACGCGACCCGCGCGTCGTCGTACCGGGCGGACAGGGCGTGCGTGTTGCCGAGCAGGGCGTGAACCTCGGACGCCGCCGCCTGGTACTCCGGGTGGTCCGGGAACTCGGCCATCAGCCCGTCGTACCGCAAGATGGCTTCCCGGAAGGCGGCGGCCGATTTGTCCAACTCGCTGAGCATCAGGTACGCCCCGCCGACGCGGGTGTGCGCCTTCGCCGTCTCCGCCCGCACCCGCGGGTCGTTCGAGTCCTCGCCGGTGAACCCGGCGAAGAACGCCACCGCGTCCTCCAGCACCTGCCGGCGTTCGTCTTGCAGCGCCGGGTTGGTCGCCCACCGCTCGCTGTTCACCCGGGTCATCATCTTGTCCACCGCCTCCACGGCCTTCTCCAGTCGGGCGTGGGCTTTCTCCCGCTCCTGCCTCGCTTCCACCAGCCGAGCCTCAGCGTTAAGCCGTGCGGACGCCAGTTGCCAGTTGGCAGCCGCCGTCATGAGCAAGGCGATGAGGACGATGAGGGTGGTACCGACAAGCAGCAACGGTCCGCCGACCACTACCACAGCGAGCAGCGGGTTCCGCTTCACCCACCGCCACCCGCGTTCGGCCGCCGACACCGGGCGGGCGACGATCGGCTCGCCGGTCAGGAACCGGTGCAGGTCGTCGGCCACCGCCCCGGCCGTCGGGTACCGCTTCCGCGGGTCTTTGCTCAGGCACTTCAAGCACACCGTCTCCACGTCCCGCGGCAGCTTCGGGCTGAACCGGGACGGCGGGACGGGGTCGTCCTTGAGCACCTGGTGGATGGTTTCGAGCGGGGTGGCGGCGCGGAACGGCGGGCGGCCGGTCAGGCACTCGTACAGGATGGCCCCGACGGCGTACACGTCCGCCGCCGGCCCCACGTCCTTCCGCCCCTCCGCCTGCTCCGGGGCCATGTAGCTCGGGGTGCCGAGGATGGCGCCGGTGGCGGTCAGCCCGGTGTTCGAATCCCCTTTTCGGGCCAGTCCGAAGTCCGTCACCTTCGGCGTGCCGTCGGCGTCGAACAGGATGTTGCCCGGCTTCAGGTCGCGGTGGATCACGCCCACGTCGTGCGCCGCCTGCACCGCCCGGGCGATGGCCTCGACCAGTTTCGCCGCCTCCTTCGCCGGCAGCGGGGTGCCCTTCAGTTTGTCCGTCAGGCTGCCGCCGGCGAGGAATTCGAGCGCGAAGAACGGCCGGCCGTCGTGCGTGCCGAAGTCGAACACCTGTACCACGCCGGGGTGCCGCACCGCCGCCACCGCCTCCGCCTCGGCCAGGAACCGTCCCTTCTCGGTGGCCGAGGCGTGGTCCCCGCTCAGCACCATCTTCAGGGCGACTTGCCGGTTCAGCCCGTCCTGGGTGGCGAGGTACACGACGCCCATGCCGCCGCGGCCGAGTTCCCGCTCCAACCGGTAGCCGGGCACCACCGCCGGCGGCGGGGCGGCGTCGTGGGCGGTGGCGTCGCTGGTGCGGGTGACGCCGGGGTCGTCGGCCGCGGCCGGCACGAACGCCTGGGTGATGGTGTGGTCGTCGGGTGTCAGGTGAGCCATGCCGTGATTATGGCAGAAAATCGGCACACGGATGACGCAGATTCCATCGCGGAAAAACGCGGATCAGACAGAAATCCTGTTCTTGATCCGTGTTCATCTGCGCTGAAATCTGCGTCATCCGCGTGCGATTTGAAACCCGCTCACCGCCCCGGTAGTTGCTCGTCGATCACCGCCATCAGGTCGGTGGTCCTCATCGGGTTGCCCTGCCACAGCACCGCCCCGGTGGAGTCGAGCAGCACCGCGGTGGGCAGGTCGGACACGCCGTACCGGGCGAGCCACTCGGTCGGCCGCTTGCCCGGCTCGGTCAGCAGGAGGTACGTCACGTCCTGGTCGCGGCGGAACTGGTCGGCGGCCATCACCCGGGCCTTCAGCGGCTCGTCGTCGCACACCAGCCCGACCACCTCCAGCCCGCGGCCGGCGTACCGGGCCTGCACCGCGTTCAGCGGCGGCACCGCCCGCCGGCACGTCTCGCTGGCGGTGGTGAAGAACTGCACGAGCACCAGCTTCGACTTCGGCAGGTCGGCCGGCCGGCCGCGGGAGTCGACCAGCGGCAGGTGCTCGCCTTTCCGCGACTCGCTTCGTTGTGGGTTATCCGCCGACGGCACCGGGGTGCCGGTCCGCGGGGCGGGGATGTTCGCCGCCGGTGGCCGCCACGGCGGCGCACCCTTGTCCGTCATCAGGTCGTTGCGGTCGGGCAGCGGACCGCTGGCCGGCGGCACCTCGTACCCGCCGGTCGGGTACACCCCGGCATCCCGGTCGAGCGGCTTCGGGCTGGGCAGCCCGGCGTCCCGCCCGCCGCTCACCCCGCCCATGTTCGGCTCGGGAAGAGATCCGGGTGGCGGGACGGCGTTCGTCGGCGGCCGCTTGAGCGGGTCGTCCGCCGGCGCCGCCGGCGGGTTGGGCGTGCCGGCGGCCGGCTTGCCCGCCGGCGGGCTGCCGCCCATGTCGCCCTCCAGCAGGGCCAGCCGCACGTTCGGGTTGGGCGTCTTCGTGTACACCACCCCGAACAGCTTCCGCCCGCCGTCCGCCGCGGTCACGCTCAGCATGTAGTTGCGGTTCGGCTTCAGCCCCTGCACCACGAACGACCCGTCGGCGGTGGACAGCACCCCCACGTCCTTCGGGTTGGTGTCCCCGACCTCCCGCACGGCGATGTACACGTTCTTCAGCTTCCGCCCGTCCGGGTCCTCCACGTACCCGGACAGCAGCCCGCCCGTCTCCGCCTTGTAGTCG